>CAZNNK010000136.1:0-10554 GCA_964574085.1 uncultured Coleofasciculus sp. | reverse complement strand
GCCATTATAATTGGTGTCTGGCTGACCGTATTGAAACCTATCAACAGCAGTTCATTCAGGGAGCTTACTGCAACCTAAAAACTAGAGCCGAAGCTTACCCTTTAACCTGCTGCATCGTTAAAAATGGTGCGACGGGTAATCCTTGGCAAAATAGCGGCAGGAAACGTAATGCTGGCACGATTCAGGATGCCGCACTGGTAGACCTAAAGGCTGCTCGCCCCTGGTATAAATCAATAGACTCGGACGTGCTGCAACGTAACATTGCCCGGTTAAACACTGCTTACAAAAACTTCTTTGATGGGCGGGGGTTCCCGGCATTCAAAAACCGCAGTAATTTCCGGTCGTTTGAATATAAACCTGGCAGGGTTAAGCTCAAAGGAAGCAAGGTTTATCTGCCTAAAATCGGTTGGATGCGCTTTTTCAACTCCCGCCCTATTCCCGATGGATTTGCCATCAGGAGTGTAACGGTTCGCCGTAAAACCGATGGATGGTTCATAAGTGTGCGCCTGGAGGACAAGTCAGTCCCAGAGCTTATGCCCCGCTCCACTTCCGAGGTGAAAACGGCGGTCGGGCTGGATATGGGGCTGACTAAACTGGTGCATTGCTCTGATGGCAGTGACATTCCTAACCCTAGGTTCGCCACTAATCAGAAGACTAAACGGACTTTAAAGATTCGCCAACGGCGCGTCAGTCGAGCTAAGAAAGGTTCCTCTAACCGTAAAAAACGGGTTGGGTCAGTAGCCAAACTACACAGTAAGATTGTTAACCGCAGGAATGCTTACCAATGGCAGGTTGCCAATAAGCTGGTCAAAAAAGCTGACGCGATGGTCGTAGAAGACCTTAACATTCAAGGAATGGTGAGGCGGTGTAAACCTAAACCAGATGAAGGAACTGGACGGTTCTTGTCCAATGGTCAATCGGCTAAACGGGGATTAAACCGTTCCATTTTGGATGCCTCGTGGGGAGAGTTGATTAACAAGATTGAGTATGCGGCTGCAAAGTCGAGAAAGGTCTTGCTCAAAGTGAACCCACAGAATACATCCAGAGAGTGCAGTGCCTGTGGTCATATCGATAAAGCCAGCCGGGACAGAGAACGGTTTATCTGTACTGAGTGTGGACATTTTGACCATGCAGACAAGCAAGCGGCACGAAACATTAAGCGTAAAGCTGTTGCTGAATATGGCTTGAGATTAGTTAAGGTACGCCGGGACTCGGCGAAACCCAAGCAGTTAAATCTGTTTGAAACGCCCAGCGCTGAATTAACAGTGCCTAGAAGGAGAAAACACGACACCCGCAAGGGTAAACGTCGTGTGCCTGGGAACCTGGGAAGACAATTAGAACTGTTTTCTCAGGATATGTGGAATGTGAGTTCCGCAGAATCCCCCTTTTTCTAAAAGGGGGAGTGTCAACCTGGCATTGCCTGATTTTGGTTCAGAGGGGAGTTTGCTGGGGTTTGTTGTCGGACAACCGCCGAAGGTGACGGATAATGATGGCGGTTTTGAGGATGATGATACGTCTTGGCATCTGGAAACTCAGTATCGTTATCAACTCACGGATAATATCGCGATTAATCCGGGGGTGTTCGTGATTCTTAACCCAGAACACGATGATAACAATGACACGATTTGGGTGGGGACGCTTCGCACGATCTTTGAATTCTAGAGACGTGCCATGGCACGTCTCTACATTAAGGATTGGGTGAAAGGGATTGTCGCCTAGGGCAAAAACGTTTAGTATATGATAATGATAATCATTTTTAAAAGCGTATGGTAACAGCTCAAGCCTCCAGTACCATTCCGGTTACTGTTCTCACCGGCTATCTCGGCGCTGGGAAAACCACCCTGCTCAACCACATCCTCACCTACGAACATGGCAAGAAAGTCGCCGTTATCGTCAACGAGTTTGGAGAAGTTGGTATTGATAACCAATTAGTGATTGATGCCGATGAAGAAATCTTTGAGATGAACAACGGGTGCATTTGCTGTACCGTCCGAGGGGATTTGATGCGGATTATCGGGAACCTAATTAAGCGGCGTAACAAGTTTGACCATCTGGTGATAGAAACCACTGGACTGGCTGACCCCGCCCCCGTGATTCAAACCTTTTTTATTGATGAAGATATGCGGCAGCAACTGCTTTTAGATGCGGTGGTAACGGTGGTGGATGCCAAGCATATTTGGCAGCATTGGGAAGCAGATGAGGCGCAAGAACAGATTGCTTTTGCTGATGTAATTTTGCTCAATAAGACAGATTTAGTTTCCCCGGATAAGTTAGATGAATTGGAGAAGCGGATACGGGGGATGAATGCTCTAGCAAAAATTTACCACACCCAAAACTCTGAGTTAGGCATGGAGGCGTTACTGGGTGTGAAAGCCTTTGATCTCAACCGTGCTTTGGAGATTGACCCCAACTTTCTCAGCGAAGATGCTCATGAACATGATGAGTCGGTTCATTCCTTTGCTTTGGTTGAATCAAAACCGGTGGATGGGGAAAAACTGAATAATTGGCTCTCGCAATTATTACAAACCAAGGGTCCTGATATTTTCCGGATGAAGGGAATTATCAACATGGCTGGAGAAGACCAACGCTTTGTCTTTCAAGGGGTACACATGTTGTTTGATGGTCGAGGCGATCGCGCCTGGAAACCTGGAGAACGCCGGAAAAGCGAACTGGTGTTTATTGGTCGCAATTTAGAGGAAGCGAAGCTGAGAGAGGATTTTAGAGCGTGTCTGGTTTAGGGATTACCCAGAAAAATCTATTAGAACAACAGTGGTGTGGGCAACTCTCGGAGTATGTCACGGCTGTGGCTTGGTCCGTTGATGGGTGTTTAGCGGTGAGTTCAGCGGCGGGGGAGGTTCTGCTGTGGGATGGCGGGAATGGTGACTCACGCTTAATTCTCGGTTCAGACGACACAGGTGAACAGTCGATTGATTGTCTGGACTTTTCCGCCGATGGGCAATTCTTGGCAGCCGGAGGACAAGATGGTGGGGTGAGAATTTGGCAGGTGAAGCCCCAACTTCAATTGATCACGACTCTCAATAATGCCCCCAAATGGGTTGACCACCTGCGTTGGAGTCCCACGGCTAACCAATTAGCATTTAGTTTGGGGCGTTATGTTCAAGTCTGGGATGCGACTGAACAAGCAACGATTATCACATTACCGTTTGACTCGTCCTCAGTATTGGGAATGACTTGGCAACCTCAAGGACAACATTTAGCGATCGCGGGTGATCAGGGTGCTAAAGTTTGGGATAGCCGGAATTGGGATGATGACCCTTTCCTTGTCGATATGCCTGCGGCGAGTGTAGCGATTGCTTGGTCACCGGATGGCAAGTATCTCGCGTCTGGTAATCTCGATTTAACGATCACGGTAGTGCAGTGGGGTAATCCTCATCCGTGGGTGATGCGGGGATTTCCCGGCAAAATTCGCAACTTGAGATGGTCAAAATCCATGTCAAATACTGCACCCTTGTTAGCGGCGTCCAGTGGTGAGGGGATTGTGATCTGGAAAAAGCAAACGGATGATCGTCAGGGTTGGGATGCACGGGTTTTAGATCTACACACTGAAATCGTCCAGGATATCGCTTTTCAACCCAAGAGTTTACTGTTAGCGTCAGCGAGTAATGATGGCTGGGTTTGTCTGTGGCAAAAAGCCAAGCAAATTGCCCAAATTATGAACGGTGCTACCCAGGGTTTTTCTTGTCTGGCTTGGCATCCTGGGGGACATCAATTGGCGGCTGGTGGTCAAAATGGGGAGGTTTTAGTGTGGTCAGAATCCAAACGGGGTAAAGGATTTGGTTAATGAAAGTTTGCCTGAATAAGGAACATATATATGTAGAGACGCGCCATGGCGCGTCTGGAAAGCTGGCGCAGAGAATAAATAATCAATAAATGACAATAGTAATGGATTTATTTTCTCGGACTGACCAACAAACAAATCCCGAAAAAAATCAGCAAGTTAAACTGTGGATTTATCAGGTTTTGGAGATTAATGAAAAAATTTCCGTGTCTCTGAGTCAATTGCGCTGTACTGAACCGGGATGTCCACCCATTGAAACCGTTATTGCTATCTTGGACAAACCCCAGCGACAGTATAAAATCCACAAACCTATTGCAGAACTAGAACAGATTGACATCCAAAACTTGCTAGAGAAATCGTGATTTTTAAGACTATCCATGAAACTAAAACAACTTATTTCTCTAGGTTTAATCACTGCCACAAGTGTAACTGTAACCATTTTAGCTGCACCACCCGCTCAAGCGATGCACATTATGGAAGGGTTTTTACCCGTAACCTGGGCAATTTTTTGGTGGATACTCTTCCTGCCTTTTTTTGGGCTGGGACTACGTTCCCTTAATCAGATCACGAAGGATTATCCCGAATTAAAACTGCTGTTGGCTTTAGCAGGTGCTTTTACCTTTGTCTTGTCGGCGTTAAAAATTCCCTCGGTGACAGGTAGTTCGTCCCATCCGACAGGTACAGGACTTGGCGCTGTATTATTTAGTCCCTTAATCATGACAGTTTTGGGGAGTTTTGTCCTTCTCTTTCAAGCCTTATTATTAGCTCATGGGGGGTTGACAACGTTAGGCGCTAATGCATTTTCTATGGCAGTTGTTGGTCCGATGGTGGCGTATGGTTTGTATCGTTTAGTGCTGCAAGTCAGTGGAAGACAAACCGTTGCCATATTTCTCGCCGCCGCCGTGGCTAATTTAATCACCTACGTTGTCACGTCTCTACAGTTAGCCCTGGCATTTCCTGCACCAGAAGGCGGTATTTTAAGCTCATTTATCAAATTTGCTGCTATTTTCGCCGTCACCCAAATTCCCCTGGCGATTAGTGAAGGATTGTTAACGGTGTTAGTTTGGAATTGGCTGGTTACCTATAGCCAAGAGCAATTACAAGTATTACAGCAGATTAAACCGAAATCACTATGAAACGACAAAGAACAAGCTGGAATAATTGGTTATTAATTTCAGGCGTAATCCTTCTCGCGGTTATCCCTTTACTTGCCATTCGAGATTCTGAATTTAGCGGTGCTGATGGACAAGCCGAAGCCGTGATTGGAGACATTCAGCCTGAGTATGAACCGTGGTTTGAACCTTTGTTAGCACCTCCAGGTGGTGAAACTGAATCGCTGTTATTCGCCTTACAAGCTGGGATTGGTGCGGGAACAATTGGTTACGCGATCGGTTTATATCGAGGAAAAAGTGAGCGTAATTCTACCTTTAAGTAGAATGTCACTGATTTAAGCGTTTGTAGTAAGCGCTTTAGCGCTTGAGGCACTAAAGTGCCGACTACGAACTCATCTTATTTCCGTGCTATTCACCTTTAAGTAGGTAGAAAAATTAAAGGTAGCGGCGGTAATTGTCATTTGTCATTTGTCATTTGTCTTTCGTCCTTCGTCATTAGTTATTCGTCAAAATTAGGGCATCACCAAATCAGTAAAAATGTACCATTCTCCCAGACGTTCTACGGTCACGTTTCTACAAACCTTGCCCCAGACGTTCCAGACGTTCCACCGGAACGTCTCTACTTACCACAATAATGATTCAGCCAACCCTGCTTAAATGAGATCATGACTCTCCCCATTGATACCCTTTCTTATAATAATAACCTGAGAACCCTACCCCCAGAGCAAAAATTACTGTTTGCGTTAGTCGTTTTAGGTATTGCTCTCATCGCTTCCCCTCTAACTCAAGTTTTGATTAGTCTCTGGCTGGCAATTTGGACAATCGGTTATGCCAAAATTCCTATCCAATCTTATTTCAAGATTCTGGGTGTGAGTAGTCTATTTTTGGGCATGGGTTTACCTGCATTAATGATTAATATGATAGGGGTAAACCAAATTGATTTAGTTGCCCATGATCAACTCGGAGGTATTCAGTTAGGAGGATTATATTTCTATCTCAGTCACAGTGGTTGGCAAGAAGGAGTCCAAATTTTTATCCGATCTTTGGCTTGTATCTCATGCTTACTTTTTATGCTGCTGACTATTCCATTTGTCGAAATTGTGCAAACCCTACGTCGTTGCCAACTCCCCGAAGCGATTGGTGATTTGCTGATGTTAATGTACCGTTTTGTTTTTATTCTGCTCAACACCGTGATTGAGTTAAAATTAGCACAACAAGCAAGAGGAGGATATCGCACCTGGACATTAGCGGTTAAGAGTACAAGTTTGCTCGTTAGTCAATTGCTGCAAAGGACAATTATTCGCTATCAGCAATTTTGTTTAGGGTTTGCCGCTAGGGGATTTACCGATAGATTCTATGGGTTTAATGGACAACATCGGAACTATTCCCAGCGCTATGCCTTAGAAGGAATGATTGGGTGTTTAAGTTTGTCAGGATTAGATATTTATCTGAGAATTAACTAAAAAACTGTGGATTCAGTCCTTTTTACCCTATCCCCATATCCATGACCCATACATTGATACAACTCAAAGATATCGTTTATACTTATCCAGGTCAAGATACTCCTTTGTTTCGGGGATTAAACCTGAGGATTACTCAATCCAAAAAGACGGCGATTATTGGTCAAAACGGATCGGGTAAATCCAGCCTATTTTTGTTGATAGATGGGTTGCATAAAGTCCAGCAAGGAAAAATCTACTGGAAAAACGAGGAATTAAAATACAACCATAAATTTCTCAATCAATGGCGACAACGAATTGGGTTAGCCTTTCAAGATCCTGAACAACAATTAGTCGCCGGAACAGTGATAGAGGATATCGCTTATGGTTTAGCCAACTTGCAATTACCCAAAGCCGAATTTGAACAGAGACTTGATGACGCGATCGCGGACTTTGTTTTGCAGGAATTAGTCAACCTACCCCTACACCATCTCAGCTTAGGACAAAAGCGGCGCGTTGCTTTAGCGGGTGTGATGGCGTTGAAGCCAGAATTACTCCTTTTAGACGAACCGACGGCTTATTTAGATCGGAGACAAACCCATAATTTTATGCAGGAATTAGATCGGATTCATGAGTCAGGAACAACGGTTGTTCTGGCAACCCATGACTTAGATATTGCCTATCAATGGGCAGATTGGTTCTTGGTTCTCCATCAAGGACAATTGGTTATGGAAGGTGAGGCGGAAGCGGTTTTTTCGCAACGGGGATTAATTGAAGACTTACAACTCGGTTTGCCAACCGTATGGCAAGTCTGGCAAGCCTTACCCAAACACTTTTGTCGTTCAGAACATACGTCTGTTCCCCGAACAGTGAGTGAACTGAACGAGAAATTGTCAGAAACTCTGACGCACCATCTATCTCAATCCAGACGTTGATTAAACAAAGCAATTATAACGATGACTCAAATTCTTGATGCTTTGCCCCCGAATTTTCCCTCGAAAATCTTATGTGGCTATTTCAATCAGACGAGACAAGTTCAGATTGTGCGAATTATCAACATTCCCAATTGGTACTTTGAGCGAGTCGTATTTTCTCGGCAACATCTCTTATTTGAAGCCTGTTATGAGGCTCAACTGGAAATTTATACAGGGGCAATGAGCCAGGGAATTCTTCTAGATAGAATTGGTTGCGATCGGTTACGCATTCAACAGGAATTCATCCGAGCGCCCAACAAAGACTTAAAAAAACTCCCAGTTTTTCATCCTTCAAGCCACCGAACCTTCAACTAGCCAGAAGCTTTACCTGTATAAAACGGGCGGGTGCTGACCTGATTTTGACCTACTTTGCTAAAGATGTCGCCTTGATGTTGCAGGGAACGTAAACATTCCATCTGCCGCTAATTGGAGTTATACCAACCGAGACTATCATCCTAAAAGACAACCATGATACAGACAACAAAACAAACGGAATCGGAAATCGTAAACCTTCCCAAACGAGGGATGCCTGTCACAATTATTACCGGATTTCTGGGGAGTGGTAAAACCACCTTAGTTAATCAAATTCTCGAAAATAAGCAGAATTTGAAAGTCGCTGTTTTAGTGAATGAGTTTGGAGATATCAATATTGACTCCCAGCTTCTGGTTTCTTTTGATGAAGACATGGTGGAGTTGAGTAATGGTTGTATCTGCTGTACCATTAATGATGGGTTAGTTGATGCTGTTTATCGCGTTTTAGAACGAGAAGACCGGATTGACTATTTAGTCATTGAAACCACGGGAGTGGCTGATCCGTTACCCATTGCGATTACCTTTTTAGGGACGGAACTGCGAAACCTGACGCGGTTGGATTCGATCTTAACGGTAGTCGATGCGGAAACGTTCACTCCAGAGCATTTTGACAGTGAAGCCGCGTTTTCACAGGTAGCGTATGGTGATATCGTTTTGCTGAATAAAACAGATCGCGCTGATCCGAAAAAGCTGGATGAATTAGAGAGTTATATCCGCGTAATTAAACAGGGAGCAAGGCTCATCCGTTGTCAATATGGTCAAGTGCCATTACCCTTAATTTTGGATGTGGGATTAACCCAGATAGAGAACTACCAGCAGGAGTTAGAGGAAAGCCATCACCACGATCATGATCATTCCCATCATGATCACTCCCATCATGATCACTCCCATCACCATCATGATCACTCTCATCATTCCCATCACTTAGAAAATGATGGATTTGTTTCCCTGTCTTTCCAGAGCGATCGCCCTTTTGATGTCCACAAATTTGAGTATTTTTTGACTGAACAGATTCCGAATACTGTGTTTCGGGCAAAAGGCATTCTCTGGTTTAGTGATAGCCCTTTACGCCATATCTTTCAACTCAGCGGTCCTCGTTTTGAATTAAACGCTGAACCTTGGTTAGGTTCGCCTAAAAATCAGCTCGTCTTGATTGGGCGTCATCTCGATCTAGATGAAATCAAAACGATACTAGACAACTGTCTGGCTGAATCGGTAAAATTATAGTCAATTAATTGTTAATTGTTGGCTGAATTTCATTTCCGTTTCACTTCAATTTTGTCGTTTATCAAATCCTTCCATCATGACCTTATCTCAATCAAAGCCGATGGCGTTAAATGGTGTAATGCCATCCCTTTCAACTTCCGATAAACCCCTTGTCTCTGACGAAGACATGAGACAAGCTGTCCGTACTTTGTTACTGGGATTGGGAGAAGATCCAGACCGCGAAGGATTACGAGATACCCCTAAGCGTGTGGTTAAAGCCTTAAAGTTTTTGACATCGGGTTATCACCAATCCCTGGATGAATTACTCAATGGTGCAGTATTTACCGAAGATGCTAATGAAATGGTGCTGGTGCGGGATATCGATATTTTTAGCTCCTGTGAGCATCATATTCTGCCGATTCTCGGTCGCGCTCATGTTGCCTATATTCCCAATGGTAAGGTGATTGGACTGTCCAAAATTGCTCGGATTTGCGAAATGTATGGGCGGCGCTTGCAAGTACAGGAACGTCTGACGGCACAGATTGCCGATGGACTCGTGGGATTACTCAAGCCTAAAGGTGTAGCTGTAGTCGTGGAAGCGACGCATATGTGCATGGTGATGCGAGGTGTGCAAAAGCCAGGGTCTTGGACTGTGACCAGTGCGGTGCGAGGGGTGTTTGCTGAGGATGCCCGGACTCGCCAGGAGTTCATGGATTTGGTGCAACATAACCCAAGGTTTAATTAGCGTGCCTGTTCGTTAGGGGTGATCTCCTAATCCTAGGAGAAAGCCCTTTTTTTGCGTCTTGATGATCAAAATTATTACTATAGCATTTCCAAGCTGTACGTGAAAATCTTACCCCTCCCAAACCCTCCCCTTGCTAAGGGGAGGGCAGGGGTGGGGTTCACAACTCAAATGAAAACGCTATATACAATTAGTTTAGGGCGGGTCAGATCGTTCAATCCGCCAATTTGTCGTTATTCAACAGGAGGGATTTTATGACCTCTAGTGTCAAACCAGTTCGTCCCACATCTTTCACCGCTTCTGGGCGGGGAATACCTGTTACCATCATCACGGGTTTTTTGGGAAGCGGCAAAACCACGCTGCTCAATTATATTTTGCATAATCGTCAGGACTTGAAGATAGCCGTTATTGTTAATGAATTTGGCGACATTGATATCGACTCCAAACTCTTGGTATCGATTGATGAAAATATGGTGCAACTGAGTAATGGTTGCATTTGCTGCACGATTAATGAAAATCTGGTTGATACAGTTGATGGGTTAATTCACCGTGATGATCCAGTGGATTACATCCTGGTTGAAACCACGGGAGTGGCAGATCCGTTGCCAATTATGCTGAGTTTTATCACCACAGAATTACAAACCGTTACTCACATTGATTCCATATTGACGGTTGTTGATGCGGAATCGTTGACGCCGAATCACTATGACAGTGAAGCGGCACTGAATCAACTCATTTTTGCCGATATTATTCTATTGAACAAAACCGATTTGGTTGCCCCAAAACGAATCAATCAACTCAAGGAGTATATTCGTTCCCTGAAACCTGAAGCTAGAGTCCTCCAAACCCAATATGGACAGGTGTCATTACCACTGATTTTGGATGTCAACCTTAATCAGCCTAGCACCTATCAACGTGCAGCATCAGCCGAGCATCATCTGGCTGATGATCATCAGTCTCACCATCTGGA
>CAZNNK010000135.1:0-10561 GCA_964574085.1 uncultured Coleofasciculus sp. | reverse complement strand
TGGTTGATCTGTGCGGGTATTAGCTTAGGGTATGCTGTGATCGCGATTCCCTTCGGTTTGATCACGGGTTTTTTACAATTCCGTTGGGATTTCAATTGGACTCAGTTCTTTTTAACCTTGGTTTTCCCAGCATTCAGCGAAGAGTTGGTCTTTCGGGGGCTGCTGCTTCCCAGTTTCCTGGAAAATGCATCGGCGGGGGCGTGGTTATTTTGGTTGAGCCTGAGTACAATTTTGTTTATCCTGTATCATCCCTTGAACGCCCGCTATTTCTACCCTCCCGGTTATCCAATGTTCTGGGATTGGAGATTTATAGTCTTGGCGGGATTGTTAGGACTTGCTTGTGCGGTTGCTTATGGTGTAACGCGATCGCTGTGGTCTGCTGTTAGTTTACACTGGCTAGCGGTAAATATTTGGCTATTTGTTTTCGGGGGAAAGGGTAAACTCCACATCAAACAGACAGAGATGTTACACGACTCGCACTAACGTTTACGCCGATAGAGGTTATGAAGATTCGGATTGCTCAAGCCTCGGATAGTCCCGAACTAGCCAAACTGTATCAAGAAACGGTACTCGCGATCGCGCCTCAATTCTACTCTGATGCTCAAACCCATAGCTGGGCGTCGTTTGCTGAGGATAGGGGTGGGTTTCGAGAGTTCATTTTGTCAGGGACGACATTTGTGGCGGTGGATGAAACCGGGATTCTCGGCTTTGCGGGAATAGCCGATGATGGTCATATTCTCTCAGCTTATGTGCGGCGCGATCGCATCCATCAAGGGATTGGTTCTCAACTTATGGACATTCTCTTGGATTATGCTAAACGTCACAGGATTCAGCGCTTATATGCAGAAGCGAGTGAGTTTAGTTTGGGGTTGTTTAAAAGGTTTGGTTTTCAGGTTTATGATCGGGAGATTGTCGAACGTCAAGGGGTGGAGTTTCAGCGTTATTTAGTTGAACGGTTCATCCTCATCTGTTAACGTTTATCCCATCTTGTAGCTGACTTTTCACGGGAAGTCTCTAGCAGTTCTCCAGTACGTCAAGTCTACCTCTAACAAAGGCGAATGTAGGGGTGCAAGGCTTGCGCCCGACTCATTGTGATGTAAAATAAAGGCAATGGAAATTGAGTGCAGAATGACGATGGATAGAATTTCTGTAAACCCTGATATCCACTTCGGTAAACCTTGCATCACAGGTACACGGATTACGGTGCAGAGTGTTTTGGAATTGCTGAGTGAAGGGTTGTCATTTGCAGAAATTAGGCAGGACTATTATCCTGATTTGGACATTGAGGATATTCGGGCTTGCTTGGGTTATGCGATCGCACTGGTGGCGGCTGAAGATATCCATCTGGTTTCTGTTTGAGCATGAATCTGTTACTTGACCAAGATGTGTATCATCTAACAGCAAACTTTCTGGCTAATGCTGGACATGACGTGGTTTTAGTTGCTGAAATTGGTTTAGCACAAGCCAGTGATGAAGAAATTCTCAGGATAGCACAGGAACAGAAGCGTATTTTGGTCACGCGAGACAGAGACTACGGTAATCTGGTTTTTGTGAGAGCGATGGGAACGGGTGTAATTTATCTGCGAATTTTGCCGAGTACCGTGAATGCTGTTCATCATCAACTTGAACGAGTTCTACAAACCTATTCTGAAGCGGAATTAGCTGGAGCATTCGTCGTTGTTGAATCCGATAAACACAGATTTAGAAAATTATCGTCATAGGAGTCTGTGTAAGGTAGCTAATCTCGCGATCGCAAACCACTCAATTTAATTGTAGGGTAGGCAGCGCAATGGTAGGTAGGCAATGCCCACCCTACTCAATCGCCTGTTGTAGGTTTGCTTTATTAACCGAAGCCTCAAAGGTTTCCAGGGATGCAAGATTCGTCGCCAATAATTCCTCCACCATCGCATTCACCTTACCTGAGACAAGATCACGCCAAGCCTGACGCTGTAGGGAATGCCCATCCTGCTTACACCATTGTGCGATCGCCTCAGATAGATCTTCTATCTTATCGGGTAACGGTTCAATTAACTCAGCCAAACCAGCCAAGTCTTGAGGCGAAAAAAGCGATCGTTGATCCTGTAACAGTTCAATAAACGCCACAACATTTTGTTCAGCAAATAACTGTACGGCTGGTTGAACCACTTCCCCAGGCAAATCCAATCCTTCAGCAATCATCTCCACACTCAAACCTAACTGCATTAGGCGAGGTATGGCTTTTAACTTGGCTTTTTTCTCACCTTCTTCTTGCGCTTCCTGATAAACCTTGGTTTGTTTGAGTTCACTTAACCCGAACATAGCTTGTATCTCCTCTCGGCTTTTTTGCGGTAATTTGTAAACGATGATTGTCTCGATTAAATCAATCAGATTCTGTTTAGTCGTCTCATCGGTTATCTGGGCTTGGGCTTGTTCGATCAAGCGCTTTGCTTGCTTCGGGGCTGTCTTTTCCCTTTCAATCACTAGCTTAACAACATTAACCCCCAAAGAATCCGATGCCTCCTCTCCTAACTCATCTAAGTATATCCGAGTAACCCGGGTGAAAAGTTCCCTAAAGTGTAACGGTTGTTCCCTTTCAATCCGACGAGTGGGATAAATGACCACAACCCGCCATTGATGAACAGGCTTGTATTGCTTCAGAAAGATAAACAGTTCCGTAAATACACGATAATATAAATTCTCATCCGGTTGAAACTGAACCTCGACTACATAAAAGGGTTCGTTCGATTGTTCATTCTTCGGCACAAACAACCCATCGAGTCGAAATGACAGTTCCTTAATTTCACGGGATGTGAATTCATATATCTCAGCTTGTTCTGGGGATTGGTTAATTAGTTCAAAGAAGATACTGGGAAACCCTTTGAACAAGCGATAAAAAATGCTGTCAGTTTTCACGTTCTCCTTGGGCTTTCCATCACACAGTTGACGATTAATACTGTGTCACCCCTGAAGCGGAAAATTCCTATCACCACAATCTTGACAAATTTAACCAATTATGGATAAGCCAAGATAGACGACGCGATCGCACCTGTGGAAACCCGGTAGGGGCGACTCATCTGCATCAATTAAACTTGCTCACGTCAATAGCCCCGGGTTTGACTTTTCTGCACTTGCGCCAATAATTGTTCCTGAGTATGAGCCGTAGGTTTACAACTGAGTCCCTGACAAACTAAGCCAACCGCATCCTCCGGAAGACTGGGTTCTAATCGATACATAGTCGCCGGAAAATACTGCGTCATTAGGGATAAAATCTGAGCCACGCTGGTGCGAATTAGGGTAGAATTGCGGAACCAATCTAGAGCTGTAAACAGACTAGGACAGGATTGGGACGACTGGTTCATCACACTACTAAACGCATTCAAGGCAACTTCAGCGCGATCCAGATAAGCCAAGTTTTCCGTGAGTAACGTCAGACGCACCAAATTCGCGATCGCGACGCCATTCGCCGCTGGGGTAGCGTTATCGGTATAACTGCGTTCCCGCACCAATAAATCCTCACTACTATCATTAGCAGCGTTATAGTAACCTGCGAGTTCCACACTCCACAGATATTCGTCAAATTCCTCCTGTACCTTAATCGCCTCCTCTAACCAAATATCCGGGATGGGTGATTGGGAAGAATCCTGTGCCGTTGCTAATCCTAGTGAGGCTTGATGCAAATCCAATAAGGCTTTAATAAATAACGCATAATCTTCCGACTGTGCCAATACAGACCCTTGACCTTCGTAATTCAAGCGATGGAAACGCTGATCCACCCATTGATTCTCCAGAATAAATTTAGCGGCTGTTGTGGCTAATTCCAGGTATTCGGGTTTACGAAATACGCCATACGCCCGGGCTAAACCAGAAATCATTAGGCTATTCCATGCCACGATCATTTTCGTATCTGTAACCGCCGGAATGCGACCTGACCAATTCTTGGTTTTTGCCTCTTGATTATTCTGGGCGGGGGGGAAGGTTTCTAAGCTATCGGGTGGGGAACCATAACGGGCAGTAAACAGTTTTGCTAATGCCGTTTCTAAGGTATCACTCAACTGATCCGAATAACGGCGCTGCAATACATTTTGTCCTTCAAAATTCCCCTCAGACGTAACCGTAAATTGTTCTTGCAATTCTGCCAATTCTTCAGCGGTGAGGAGTTGCTGTAATTCGGCATAACTCCAGACATAAAATGCCCCTTCTTCCGGTTCGGCGGCGCTAGGTTCGGTGAAACTATCGGCGTCTTGGGCGGCGTAAAAATAACCGGACGATGCCGTCATTTCCCGGGTCAGCCATTGCACGGTTCCCGATATTGCCCGTTCAAATGCGGCTTCCTTAATCCCCGCACTCCACAGATTCGCCAGATACTCGACAATCTGCCCATTATCGTAGAGCATTTTTTCAAAGTGGGGTACCGTCCAAGTAGCGTCTACGGTGTAGCGATGAAAGCCGCCTGCAACATGATCATAGATTCCCCCTTTGGCTAAATCTAACCCACGCGATCGCGAGGCTTGGTAAGCATCAACCTCTGTCGTTTCCTGGAAACGAATTCCCCGCAAGGCTAACTCCGCATAGGGAATCATCGGAAAACTCGGTCCATAACTCCCACTGGCGACAATGCGGGTTGTTTTGTCCATCCCCTGGCGCAGTAACTCAGCCGTGAGTTGTCCGGAAGCGGGGAGAAGTACCGACTGTTGCAGATGACCGAGAATCTCTTGTTTAAAGTTTTGCAGCTTCGTCTTTTCCACATCATAGAAGCGGCGAATCGCTTGTAATACTTGTAAAAAGCCCGGACGCCCATAGCGCGGTTCTACGGGGAAATACGTCCCGCCGTAAAAGGGAACCCGATCCTCTGGCGTCAGAAAGATATTTAGGGGCCAACCCCCTTGACCCGTCATCATCTGCAACGCTTGCATATAGATACTATCAATATCCGGGCGTTCTTCCCGGTCTACCTTAATCGGCAAGAAATTGGCATTCATGTACTGTGCGATCGCCGGATCAGAAAAGGCTTCCCCTTCCATCACCGTACACCAGTGGCAGCTTGAGTAACCAATGGACAGGAAAATCGGCTTATTGTCTGCCTTAGCGGTGAATAACGCTTCATTACTCCAGGGCCACCAATCGATAGGATTTTCCGCATGCTTACGCAGATAAAGGCTTTGGCATTGGGCAAGGCGATTGGTCATGACAACTCAACTGTGGTTACTCTAGATGCTCTCTGGTTTAGTTTATCGCGATTAGCGATTTTAGTCTCCCAGAAATAGACTAGGAAACAACTGTGGTGAGGCGATCGCGCCATAGACTTTTTATTACTATTTTGGATTAAACCCAACTCACTTAGCCGTTGATAGTTTCCTTCTGATTGACGGATAGATTCTCTGTTCCCTCGCCTCACACGCCTCCTTCCTGTAACACTTCCGAGAAGGCAAAATCGGGTTCGGCTAACACAAATACCGTTGTCGGTAATCCCGTCGCCAAACCTTGCAAGCGTTCGTAATAACTGGTGTAATCATCCATCGGTTTTGCCATCCCCAAGAAAACTAAATCGGCACTTTGGGAAGAACGGCGCAGGATTTCCGGGAACGGGCGTCCCTTTGCTTCAATCACTTGCGATCGCGCCCCAATCCGTAGTTGTTTAGTCAGGTTTTCCACATTCGTCCGCGTGGCTTGGGCGGCGGCGGAATTGGCGACAACTAATTTAAGGTTAATTTCGGCACTGCGCCATTCCAGACTGGTTCGCAACAGATACGCCAAAATTAACATCAAACCCCCATTTGCCTGTAACCCACCCCACCAGACATCAATCCGTTTGCGACGACCAAATCCCCGTTCCTCCACATCCCGTAAAATCACCACATTACGACGGGCTTGATGCAAGTTGGCGATCATCTGACAGTAACTACCGCGATGAGAGGCTTGTTCACTATCCCCCAACAGAATCGTATTGGGAACCAACGGACCAATCCCATAAGCCTCAACTAACCGTTCCGCCCCAATAAACGGATCAGGGGCAGAAATTAACCGGGCTAACCCTTGCACCCCCCGTTTCTCTAAATACTCGCGAATCGTGGCTTCCATTTCCAATTGCTTCGCTGGATCACGAGACCCACTGGGAATCACACTGGCGACGGTAAATAAACTGCGTTTGTGGGTTAAATTTGCCGCAAACTCCACCAAATGCCAGCGACGAGTCGGGGCGCCAGAGAAAACCAGAATATGAGGACGCCAATTTTTCGTATCAGCCGTATAGTCGAGGCGATTAATTCCTGTCCGTACCAGCGCCATCCAGACACCCTGACGCACATCCCCCCAAGCACTTTGTAATTCCCGCCGTTCTAACCAAATATAAACACTCGATACAATCACCGCCGCCATGATTGTCGCCACGGCGTTGAGTAAGAACATCACCCCCAAACAGCCAACCGCACCCAGCAGGGATAAAGACCAATGCACCCGGAAGGAGGGGCGAAACGAGGGACTGCGTAAAAAGCTTTCAATTCCCGCCGCCACGTTCAACACTAAATAGGTGGTGAGAAAGAACATACTCAACACCGGGGCGATTAAATCCAGATCCCCCAACGCCACGGCGACTAACACCAAGCCCAATGTAATCACCGTCGCAATACGCGGTTCATCTTCGGGTCCGTAACCCGTTCCCAGAAACTTCAGCCACCGAGGTAAAATCCCATCCCGCGCCAGCGCCTGCATGACCCGGGGCGCACCCAGAATACTGCCAATCGCACTGGATAATGTCGCCCCCCAAACCCCCAATAACACAGAAGGACCCCAGAGGGAGATTTCCTGCATAATTAAGGGTTTGTTGGTTAACGTGGAAGCATCCGCCCGCATCGCTAAAATGATGGGTAATGCCATATAAACGACATAACCCGTCCCCACTGCCGCCAAGGTTCCAATCGGAATCGAACGAGTCGGATTGCGTAAATCCCCCGACATATTCACCCCCGCCATAATCCCGGTAACGGCGGGAAAGAAGACGGCAAAGACTTGCCAAAAAGGTGCAGAGTTTTCCGGGTTCCTCCCCCACAATTCAATGTGAGTATTCGGGTCAACCGGAGACCCAAACACCAAACAAATTAAAGACAGGGCGATCGCTGCCATAATAAAATACTGTGCCTTAATCGCAATTTGGGCAGAGGCGATCGCCAAAATTGCTACCAGAATCGTGGTAATGATTGCCGTCAGTCGTTGATTTAAGTCCGGAAACGTCAGCGTCAGACTCTCAGCAAACCCAATCGTATACAGCGCCACAGATATCGCTTGGGCAAAATACAGGGGAATTCCCACCGCGCCGCCCGTTTCAATTCCCAGAGAACGGCTAATCATATAGTAAGCCCCCCCTGCTTTCACCACCCGATCTGTTGCGATCGCACAAATTGACAATGAGGTGAGAAAGGTAATCGTCGTAGACAGGGTGACAATAATCAGCGTGCCAAACAACCCCACATTCCCCACGACCCAACCAAATCGCAGGTACATGATTACACCGAGAATCGTCAGCAGGGACGGCGTATAAACTCCCCCAAATGTACTCAAACCTGTCTCTGGTTCAGAGGGAGTGGGTGCAGACGAGGGTGAATCTTGACGGAACGGTTTTTTCATGGTAAGCACCTAAGCCTGGTTCAATCCAACGAGAAAGGGGAAATTGTTTCAGCAAAGACAGCGGGATTTATCTGTGTATTTCCCCGTAAACAAGCAAAAAAAATGAGTTCAAGCGTCCTAGCACCCTCACGAAACCAATATCACACCCTAATTTAAGCGATTTTAAGCAGCGGGCGATCGATTCTACTAAATACCCGTGTCCGCTACTGTAGCAAAAAAAAATTCTCTTTAATCTCTATCTAAGGATTAGGGTCGTGTTGACCCGTCGCTGCGATCGAGGGAACTTGGTTTGTCGGGGCGGGTTTAGGGACTGTCGTCTCGCCATGAGATGATAACATTTGTGCAAAACCCGCCCCCTCACCCCCTCACCTGATTACGGATAAAAACTCAACAACGGTAATCCCAACTTTTCATCCCACCCCATGATCAGATTCAAACATTGAATCGCTTGACCAGCTTGACCTTTAATCAAATTATCGGTAACTGACATAACAATCACCCGGTCAGTACGCGGATCAACTTCAACGCTGATATAACACAAATTCGTCCCACACGCCCACTTGGTTTGCGGATAGGTTCCACTGGGTAAGACGCGCACAAACGGAGACGCACGATAAAATGCATTATATATCGTCGCCAAATCTTCTCGCACTAATCCGGGGTCACGCAACGTCGCATAAACCGTCGCTAGCAGTCCGCGCACCATTGGCATTAAATGAGGCGTAAACTGAACCATAACCTCATGACCCGCCAAATCACTACAAATCTGCTCAATTTCCGGGGTATGGCGATGACGCGCCACTCCATAAGCCGACACCGAACTATCCGCTTCCGCGAGTAAAAGATTAGTTTTCGCCTTACGTCCCGCCCCTGATGTCCCCGATTTGGCATCAATAATCGCCGTATCGGGCTGAATTAACCCTTGCTTCAGCAACGGCGCAAGTGCCAAAAGACTGGTGGTAACATAACAGCCAGGACACCCTACCAGTTTCGCCTCAGCGATGCGATCGCGATATAATTCCGGTAAGCCATAAACGGCTGAAGCCACGGTTTCCTGGTCATTACGGTCTCCCCCATACCAGGTTTTATAGGTCTCCAAATTCTTAAACCGATAATCAGCCGAAAGGTCAATCACCTTACAGCCTTTCGCCAACAACGGCGGCGTCATCTGACACGCCAAACCATTGGGTAACGACAGAAACACCACCTGACAACGGCTGGCGACTTTATCTAAATCAATCTCCTCAATCGTCAAATCCACACAATGACCCAGATGAGGATAGAGTTCCGAAAACGCTTTCCCCGCACTACTACTTCCCCCCAAATAAACCACCTCAACACCTGGGTGATCCATCAATAGGCGTATCAATTGCACGCCCCCATAGCCAGAAGCGCCAATAATTCCGACAGGCAATTGTCCTAAATCACCCATAATATTCCTTCCCTAACAGAGTTAACATCAAAAACAGATGAACATTTGCTGCATTTTAGCTTGAACCGTGATTTCGTGATTTATTTATGGATGGCAGGAATGTTGAGTGTGTAGGGGCGGGTTTAGGGACTTTCATATCGCTATTGATGATAACGTTAATGCAAATCCCGCCCTGACTATCTGTAGAGGTAGATTTCACGACTATCGGTTCCTTTTCACCCAGATGTAACTCAACCCACCCCATCTCCCCACCTGCACTCGGTTCAGAGAATTCGCTACCATAAAATCAGACACATTCCACTGCCAAGGGATAGTAACTCAATGCCAATCCGATTATCCACGCCAGAGGCAAACGTTTCTGCTAATCCAGACACAGACACACCTCATTGCCATCCGCCCCATCAGGTTGAACGCCAGCGGATTGGTTCATTGCAGCCAAAAATGCTGAACACCGAAAAAGCCCAACGCATGGCAGAATTGTTCAGTTCCCTAGGGGACACAAATCGATTGCGGATCATCTCCCTACTCGCGATCGCAGAACTCTGCGTATGTGACATCGCCGCCGCCCTGGATATGAGTGAATCCGCCGTCTCCCATCAATTACGCACCCTACGAGCCATGCGATTAGTACGCTATCATAAACGCGGTCGCAAGGTCTATTATCGTCTTCAAGATCAGCATGTTCTCGACTTATATCAATCCGTCGCCGAACATTTAGATGAACCTGTCTAACTATGAATCCTATATTCCCCATTCCCTATTCCCCATTCCCTATTCCCCATTCCCTGTTCCCTCAACCATGATTATTTGGCAACAAAATAGTGACAATCCCGAAAATGGCGCAAATCTCACCAAAATCAGCAAATTTTGGACAGCGCTAAACAACCGTAAAATTGCATGGCGACAGCGACTAATTCCCCCCAGTGGAAATGCCCAGGAAATCGACTGGGAATGGCAGCGGTTTGACGACGAATTTAAACTGCAAAATCCCCAAATTCGCGGAATTACACTCTACTGGCAAAAAGTGGACACCGATCAAGAACGCAGCACCACCCCCTGGAAACTTGAACTTGATCCGCAACGGCTTCAGCTTTATATTTATCCTCAATCACAGAAAAATTTAGTCATCCGGGTGGGAATTCCGGAAGTTATTTATCAGAAAATAGAAATTACCAATCCTCAATGGGAAAGTTACTCTCAAGATGAAAATTATATTATCACATTGCGCGATAAGCAGCAACAAATAGAAGTCAAACTTACTCTAAGTCCCGAAAATATCGCCCAGCTTAAGGAAAACCTGCCCGGATAGCAGCAGTTGGAGATGGGAGCATGTCAGTTGTGCACAAAGCGTTCCTGTAGGTTGGGTAGAGCGACAGCGAAACCCAACAGGCTAACGATGGTGTTGGGTTTCGTTCCAAGAGTCCAACCAACCTACAAAGGTGATATGCTGCCGTTGGAGATCCCCCTAAATCCCCCTTCAAAAGGGGGACTTTCCAGTCATCCGTGTCAACTTAAGCCACAACCCTTGCC
>CAZNNK010000134.1:0-10562 GCA_964574085.1 uncultured Coleofasciculus sp. | reverse complement strand
TCCTTGTCATCCTTGTCTTGTCTCCACCCTAAAATAAAAAACCTACACCTGTTAGTTCTCAAGGGGAGGGTTAGGGAGGGGTCTGTCTTAAGGTATTGGAGATGTTGAAGCTTAAGTTGACACCAATGCAAGCCTTGTACTGTTTCAGTAGTGAATTGAGTGAATCAACATCCTGTCTCTAGTCTAAATGTAAAATTTAAATCTGTCATATTTTTTGACTTATCCCTAATTGTATTCGTTATGACAACTCACTTCCACTCAACCAACTTTCCCAATCAACTACAGCCAACTTAAATCAAAAAAACATCGATTTAATCTCACGCTGAGATGCCTCCGTAATCGCTTACACCTCCCTTCTTTCAAGGTGATAGCAGCTTGTAGACGATTGTAGCGATCTCTATGCTTCATGCTCCATCAGCGACCCTAGAAATAACGGACGCGCCGCTCAATTAGCCGGAATCTCACGAGTAGAATTTCTGATGTTACTAGGGCGTTATCAGGTATCTCCCTTCTATTTAACCCCAGAAGAATTAGAACAGGATGTCAACAATGCCTAAACCCCTAATCATTGTCAACCCATCACCCTCTACTCTATCTCCACCAAATTACTTCGCCTCGGAATCAATTCCGAGGCTCATAGCGAAAGTCGTCTTCAGACGACTAATAAGAAACAGAAAGTAGTGGCGTGGCACACCTTATGTGATGAATTAGATTTGGCTTGTAGTAGGTAACTTTAGCCCTATATTCTGTTGGGTTTCCTGTCGTCAACCCAACCTACAATTTATCCCACAATTTTAGCTGTGTCAGTCCACTGCATCAAATTTATGTATTGAGACAGGTTTAAGATGTCAGTGACAACCCACCGCCAAAGGAGTAGGATAATTCACCCAAGGCTCAGTCATGCTAGAACAATAGAGGACATTCCGGTGTTAAACCCAACGACTCACCACCAACGCCATCTATGCAATCTGCTCCTCTTGACGGTAATCCCTGTGTTTTGCTTGTAGAAACCGATGAAACCCTAGCTCAACGCATGAGCCTAGATCTAATAGAAGCTGGCTATCATACGGTTATTGCTACAGATGCGCCTAGTGGCTGGCATCAAGCTTGTGAACTCCAACCTGCGATGATGGTTGTGGATCAATCGCTTTCTGGTTCTGGCGAATCTGGTCTCAGTTTATGTACTCGCCTGAGAAAAGCGGGTTCTCGTGTCCCCCTACTCTTACTCATCGCTCGCGATACGATTGAGGATCGAGTCGCCTGTTTAGAAGCGGGTGCTGATGATTTTTTCCTTAAACCCTACCGCGCTGATGCCTTTTTGCAGATGGTACATCTGTATCTAGAACCTGATACCAATACGAGTGAACAACTCCGATTTGGGGATTTGGCGTTAGATTTGACCACGCGCCGCGCTATGCGGGGAGGACGAGTGATTGATTTGACGATGAAAGAGTTTGAATTGCTTAAGTATTTGATGACCCATCCCCGTGAAGTTTTAACTCGCGAACAGATTCTGGAAAATGTTTGGGGATACGATTTTCTAGGTGAGTCGAATGTGATTGAGGTGTATATCCGTTATCTACGTATTAAAATTGAAGATGAGGGCGACAAGCGCTTGATTCAAACCGTCCGGGGTGTCGGTTATGTTTTACGGGAATCCTAAAGGGAAAGTCAAAAGCCACAAACCAAATGAACTACTATGCTTCTTACTCTACGCGATCGCATCTGCAACTGGAATCCGCAACTTTTCCGAGAACTCGGAAGTCGCCTCAATCTCTCCAATTTGGGGATTGCTCTAGCCATTTCTCTGATCGCTCAACTATTAGTAATTCTGTACTGCTGGAGTCCAACATCGTCTACCTCTGCTCCGATTAACTGGCAAAGCTGGTGGAAAAATATCTTTCTCAATCTCGGTTTAGTCGGGATTTGGCTGCTAATTGTCGCGGGAACCTATCTGCTTGTTAAGGATTTAGCCAGCGAGAAAAAAAACGGTACGCTTGACTTCATTCGCTTTAGTCCTCGATCAACCCAGAGTATTCTCATCGGTAAGATGCTGGGAGTGCCAATCGTACTTTATGGCATCATTATTTTTGCACTACCCTTGCATTTGTGGGCGGGACTAACGAGTCAGATTCACTTGAGCAGAATTTTCATTTTCTACGGAGTTTTAGTTGTTGGCTGCTTTTTCTTTTACAGTGTTGCCCTGCTCTATGCTCTAGTGGGGAACTGGCTTAGTGGAATTCAGCCTTGGTTGTTTAGTGGTATGGTTTGGGCCTTTCTTTGGCTCACTCTCTTGTTAGATAAAACCCATGCTCAATACCTGCTTTCGCCTGCTAACACTTTGGTTTCCATCGCTTTTGAATCTCCTGAATATCATTTAAACAATTTTGAGGATGCGAAATTTCTACTCATTTTAATCGGTTTCCCTTTGCAATTCGTACACTGGTTTTACTTTCCCGTCGGAGAAAGACTTATTACCTTAATCGGATTGATTTTATTTAACTATGCCTTCTGGACGTACTGGATTTGGCAAGCTCTCAAACGTTGTTTTCCTAACCCTAATGCAACGCTGCTGACGAAGCGACAAAGTTATGTGCTAGCTGTATGCTTTGGGGTCTTGCGCTTCGGCTCGGCTTTAGACCATCACCGCTATGATTCAGATTACGATTGGGGCGATCACTTCTTTGGGGTACTTGGTCCGTCTCTTGGTCAGCTCTGTTTGTTCCTTTTTCTCATCGTCGCACTGTCACCGCGCCGCCAAGCTTTGCTGGATTGGACACGCTACCATCAACAGAGGCTAACAAGGGGCAAGAATTTCTGGAATCGCGCTTTAGTCCATGACTTGCTATGGGATGAAAAAAGTCCGGCATTGCTCACCCTTGCCATTAATCTACTGATTACTGTCCCTTGCATTGTTCCTTGGATTTGGAGTTGGCCCGATGCTCATTTCAAGCATATGAAACGGGAAGTGTTTCTGGCGCTTCCTTTGGAGGCATGTCTGATTTTGATTTTCGCCGCAATTGCTCAACTGATGATGCTTGCACCCACTCGCAGACCTATATTCTCAAACCTCTGCATACCGGGGATAATCATCTTTTGGATTGTTGTCGCTAATTTCGCTAGTGAGAATTTTGGTCTTGGTCTTAGGGGCTTTAGCGCCAGTATATACAGTAAAAACGGTGGATTCAGTCTAGGTTTTATCATTTTCTGCACCACTCTCATCGTTGCAGCACTGATTGCTCAACTCGCAATTCGGACATCCCTTGGCAACTCCATCCTTTCAATGATCAGCATTCCAGGTATAACTATTCTCGGAATAACCATAGCTTTCTCCCTGGGGAAGTTTGGCATTGAATTTTTCCTCTTACCCCTGCTTCTTTGCGAGTTATATATACTAGGATTGCTTAGCTGGAAATTGATGCGACAACTACAACGGGCGGGCAAGTTACCAACAAAAGCGCCATTAACCAGAGTTTCTTAGAACCTCGGTTCAGTGCTAAACAGTTAGGATATTTATCATTAATTGCACCAATACTTATTCAGCAAACCCTACTGATTCATGAACTATCATATTCGCCTATTCGGAATAACCCTGAGTCTGATACTGTTTGGATGTTCGGCGTCCGGCTCCAACCCTGTCGCCGATGGCACCCCCTTAAAATCTGGCGAACAACTTCCAGAACCGCCATCCCTCTCCTCGTCATCCTCTAATTCCGGTCAGATGTTACCTCTTAGCGCTCAAACCCAGATCGGTGATCAGCAGATTTTGCTCGAAGTGGCTAGGACACCTCGACAACAGCAGATTGGATTGATGTATCGCACGACTTTAGCGCCAGATCGGGGGATGTTGTTTCCCTTGAACCCACCACGACCCGCTAGCTTTTGGATGAAGAATGTGAAAATTCCCCTGGATATGATCTTTTTGCGAGATGGCGAGGTCAAAGCGATCGCGGAAAATGTTCCCCCCTGTATCTCCACTCCCTGTCCTACCTATGGACCAGGGGTTCTGGTTGACCAAGTGATTGAACTCGCTGGCGGACGAGCCGCTCAACTGGGACTACAAGTCGGCGATCGCCTAAAAATCACCCTCCTAGAGGAAGAGATTAATCCCGCGTCAGAATCTTAAATTTTGATTAACATCATTGAAAACTTAAATAAATGATGTAAAGATTTTTATACAAAATTACGTTAACATTTCGTAAGATAGATTCTCATAAAAGACTATCTGACGACGAGGTAGTGACCTGTCTTAGCTGTGGCTACCCATCAACACGACCAAGTAGGGGTGTAGTCTGCAACTGCCTTTTAGTGGTGTGAGGTAAAGTGAGGCGAAACAGTACACTCAAGTTGATGGGAGGGTGAGGGTTAAAACGATACCTGGTCAGCAAATCCAGTGAGTTGTCAACTCACTCAATCAAGATCTTAGAAGGTCAGTGATCCAGGACACAAGCAGTGCTGGATTAACCTATCACAATAAGCAAAGAACCTTCAGCTAGTAGACAATCTTGAATCTGTCTACCCATTGCTAAAGGAGGCAGGACGCTGATTCCAAAATAGTAGCCGATAAGGAGGTGAAGAGCAGTTATGGCACCTGCAACCTATTCTGAATTTTTACGATTTCTGCAAGAGGAATTGGCAATTTCTACTGATTCCATTGCGATCGCTCAACGACGTCGAGAACAAGACCCAGGACCATTACCGATGATTCTGTGGCAGTACGGTTTAGTCACATTGCAGCAATTAGACCAAATCTATGACTGGCTGGAAACAGTCTGAAATCCAAACAATCGGTCAGGAGAAAATGAAGAATGTCTAAGTGCTTACGCTTTGGGAATAATCCATTCACGTCTAAACCGTTGAAGTTCATACCGTATGATCCATTGACCGTTGAGTCCTCTACCAGAAAGAGCGGGTCGCTAGTTGACCCGCTCTTTTTTGGCGTCTTTATTGTATCGTTTAGGGCTTAACCTAAGATTGAGTTAAGACGCGAGTCGCCGCTGCCACTCCTGCCCCTGGTGTCATGGACTCATAACCTAATTCCCGCAACGTGGCTTCTAGCGCCCCAATCGCCGCCAAAATATCGCGATCGCAGACAAAGCCAAGGTGACCAATCCGGAATAGTTTTCCTTTATAGTGATCTTGTCCCCCAGCCAGAGAAATATCAAAGCGCTTTTTCATCACGCTACGAATTTGTTCGGCTTCAATCGACGTAGGGGCTACCGCCGTTACCGCTGGACTTGCGGCATTATCCGGAGCAAATAAAGGCAGGGAAAGCGCCTCAACCGCCGCCCGTGTTGCCTGCATCAAGCGGTAATGACGAGCAAAAATATTATCTAACCCCTCAGCTTTCATCATTCGCAACGCCGTTTGCAGTCCCAACATTAAATTGACTGGCGGCGTAAACGGATTACTATTCTTTTGTGCCGCTTTGCGATAGGTTCCCAAATCGAAATAAAAGCGAGGCAGTTTCGCCGTTTCGTAGGCTTGCCATGCCTGATCTGAGACACAAACAAACCCTAATCCTGGAGGAACCATATAGCCTTTTTGGGCACCTGACGCCACCACATCAAGCCCCCACTCATCAATGGGTAAATTGACCGCGCCCACACTGGTCACCGCGTCTACAATAATTAGAGCTTGACCATGGTCTTTGACATAACGATTAATCGTTTCCAGGTCATTGAGTACCCCCGTAGAGGTTTCTGAATGGGTAACGATAACGGCTTTGATGGTCTTATCCGTATCCGCCTCCAGTTTTTGACGAAACACCTCCGGATCAAGGGGTTGACCCCACGATGCCGTAATCGTCTCCACCTCTAAACCAAACGCCGCGCTCATCTTCGCCCAGCGATCGCCAAATTTGCCATTACTTCCGACTAAAACCCGATCGCCAGGACTCAAAAAATTAATAATCCCAGCTTCCATGGCACCCGTACCACTCACCGTTAACACCAAAACATCATTCTGAGTCTGGTGCAACCATTTTAGGTTTTGGGTCACCTCTGCCATAACGGTGCTAAATTCCCCACTGCGATGCCCGATAGGATGCTGGGCTAACGCCAGCAAAACCTGTTCAGGCACCGGTGTTGGTCCGGGAATCATCAGCATCAACTTATTATCCATGAGCTTTATCCTCAACCTTTGAGCATCACCTAATTCTGAATCACCCTACTATCCCATCAAAAATTGGGGTGGGTAAGGGGACGAATGGAAACCCCTGTCATTTATGTATAGGGATTTAGCTATGGGGTTCCTGACGACTGAGTTTTGGTATCCGAATCTAGGGGAAAACCATTATCTGATGATTTTGACTCAACATTGACACTATTGAGAGACCAACGGTACTCAACCGGTAAATTGAGCCGCTGACAGCTTTGTTCGAGTTGTTTCTGCTGGGCTAACGCTTTGCGGAGGGTAACAATCAATTGATGCACCTGTTCTCGAATCATGGGGTTTTGATTCGTGGCAAAGGAAGTATGACGCTCTAGCATCTGTAGTAGCAGTTCGTAGTGAATATAAGACGGAAGGGGTATTGGCTCCATGAAACCGGGTTTACCTTAAATGGACGAATTGCGATCGCGCTTCAGTTGAATCAGCGTATCGGATGATCTGACCTCTCATAGCATCCGTGGCTACAAGTCAGGACAATTGACGATAGAAAACTCACGCACTTGGTAACAGATTGGTAATGGCTAGGGCGGGATCAGATTGTTTGACCAAGGATTCACCAATCAGTACGGCTGTAGCCCCCGCCGAGGCGACCTGCTCTAAATCAGCTTTTCTGTGCAGTCCTGACTCACTGACAACCAGAATACCGCGTTCTTTAAGCTGCTGACTTCGTACTGTCAGAAGTTGGCAGGTCGTTTGCAAATCAACCGAGAAATCTGTCAAGTTGCGATTGTTTATACCTACTAGGGTAACGCCATCTACCGATAACACGCGGTCTAATTCATCCAGAGTATGGACTTCGATCAAAGGGGTTAGAGATAATCCATTGGCAATTTTGACAAAGTACCGTAGGTCTTGATCCGACAAGATCGCCGCAATCAGCAACACCGCATCAGCGCCACGACTCCGGGCTAGATAGAGTTGATAAGGATAAATGATGAACTCTTTACACAGAATGGGCAAATTTACAGTTTCCCTGACATAGCTGAGATTGTCCCAACTCCCTTGGAAAAACTTTTGGTCGGTTAGCACGGATATGGCACTCGCCCCCCCTTGTGCATAAGCTTGGGCGATCACAACCGGGTCAAATGCGTCCCGAATCACCCCTTTACTCGGCGATGCCTTTTTCACTTCAGCAATTAAGGCAGGACGAGTCTTTGCCGCTAATAACGCCGCTTTAAAGTCACGCGCTGGCGGGGCTGACTCGATCTGTTTGTGCAGTTGAGTCAAGGGTAGCCGTTCCCGCATCCGGTCAACTTCGGTTTCTTTATGCCAGACAATTTCTTCTAGAATATGCCGTGGCTGGGCGTCTGGGAGAACCACTTGATAGCGCAGGATATTCAGGTCAACCGCCGGATTAGGTGGACGACGGCGAATTTGTTTTTGGTCATTTGTCATTGGTCTTATGTCCTTTGTCAAAAAAACTCTATTGCCTATTGCCTATTGCCTATTGCCTATTGGCTTCTGCCTCCTGCCTTGTCTAATGACTGGCAACGGCTCGCTTGTAGGCTTCGTCAAGGACTTCTGACAAGGTGGGATGAGCATGGACTAAATACGCCAAAGTATTCACCGATTGTCTTTGAGCGATCGCGTTTGAGGCTTCGTGAATTAAGTCAGAGGCGTGGATGCCCAAGATGTGAACGCCGAGGATTTCACCGCTATCTTTACGATAGATAACTTTGGCAATCCCATCCGCTTCTCCTTCGGCGATCGCTTTGGAATTTCCTTTAAAATACGTCCTCACTGAGGCAACTTCAAATCCTTCTTGTTCACCGAGTTCCTTGGCAGCGGGTTCAGTTAATCCCACGTAACTAATTTCTGGATGGGTAAAAGCAGCGGCGGGGATGCTGCGATAGTCAATAGTACGATAACGCCCACAGATATTTTCCACGGCGACAACTCCTTGAGCTGATGCTGCATGTGCCAGCATGAGTTTACCCGTAGCGTCACCAATTGCCCAGAGGTGGGGAACGGCTTCCTCGCCGGATAACACTGCCATTTGATCATTGACAGGGATGAATCCTCGGCGATCTGTTTCTACGCCTACGGCGTTTAATCCTAAATCTTTACTCACCGGAATCCGTCCCGTGGCGACTAAGCAGGCATCCACTTCTAAGACATCCACGACTTCCTTGGTTTTAGCATCCGCTAGTTCAATCACCACGGGTGAACCGGGAGTCACTTTTTGTGCCAGAGTGCTGGAATAGGTTTCCATATCGCGGGGAGAAATCAGCACCCGGCTGGCGAGTTTGGCGATATCGGGGTCAAAAGTGGGCATTAACTGATCCAAGGCTTCAATCATGGTGATTTCTGACCCTAGGGCGGTATAGATATCAGCAAACTCTAACCCGATATAACCACTACCAACAATTGCCACCCATTGAGGTAACCATTCCAGCTTTAGTGCCTGATCGCTGGTGAAGACGGTTTTCCCGTCAAGTTCAATACCAGGGGGAACGAAGGGAACGGAACCTGTACAGAGGATAATGTCTTTGGCGGTGACTGTTTTTTCACCCTCGTCTTTCGTCACTGTTACCTTTTGTGGTTCCGCCACTCGACCCCAACCGGGAATGATATCCACCTTTAAGCGTTTAAGGCTGTTGGTGAGATCACCACGAATTTTACTCACCAGGGTATTGGCATGATTGGCGATCGCGCCTCGGTCAAAGTTCACGCCACCCACCTGAATTCCCAAGGATTCCAGATGATGAGTATTGCGTAACTCACGCACCCGCCCTGATGCGGCTAATAGGGCTTTTGACGGGATACAACCGCGATTCACACAAGTCCCGCCCATTTCCGATGCTTCAATGATGGCGGTTTTCAAGCCGCAACTTACCGCATGTAATGCCGCGCCATGTCCACCGACGCCAGCACCGATAATCACTAAATCGTAATCAAATTCTTGACTCACATCCATTTCCCTGACGCAATTGCCCCCTTATTTTCAACTTGACCCCTGACTAATCGCAAGCTTTTGCTGAAAAATTTTGCCTGATCTAGCTGAGGCGGTGGTTTATTTAGAGGTTGTGTGTTTGTTAAATTGGATAGGTCACGGAGATTTCTGAGATTGCGGTTTATTGGCTTCGACGTAATTTTTGGCATCTTTGACTATAAGTGGGTGGACACAATTAAAGTTAACGGTGGAGATTAGGGAACTCTTAACAGGGAACAGGGGACAGTAAGGGTTTGAGGGCGATTTACTTGCACTTAATACAGTACCGCTTTCTTTTGTCCGACTACTTACAAGAACTATTTTTTGAGTAAATATTATTTCCCGAAAACGCGGATATTTTATCGAATACTGCTATCTGACTCAGTAGAACAATTTTCCTTCCTAATCTATAGCAGTAGATACATCGATTAGGACTTTCCGAACTGTTGTTCCAGATGTTGCATGCAACGTCTGGAACAAATGATGCGTCCTAACCGCTATGGCGATTGCTAAGTAGTCGGACAAAAGAAAACAGCATGCCCACTAATACCGAGTTGCGCTCAAACATAGTAGATAGGAAAAGCAGGGGGAGCAGGGGGAGGGAAAGTTATATCTTTGAATGCAACTTGGTATAAGTTTTGTAAACAAGCCTGAAACCCTTATAAATGACGTAGCTTGCTTCTCGCTTGCGCGAGTATGACAAAGGACGCATGACAAATAGCCCTAAAACTAAAAAACTATACCATAGAATGAAACGGTAAGGGTGTTGTTTTTCCGAGTATAGGCTAATGAGTAGCGTTCACTCTCAATAAACAATAGCTTTAGGGGATAAAACCATTATGCGCGAGTCTCAACAAAATCATCGAAATGAAGCAGCTAGAGCGTTTGTAGAGTCACTTGACCAACTTGAGAATCTCTTGGGTCATACATCTCCTCCTCCCCAATCGAAATCCCGTCCTTCTTCATTGAAATCCCCTACTCCTCAATCAAAAACTCCTCAATCAAAATCGGCTCAGTCAGACGATGACGTTTTTGATCTCGATCTTCTCGAAGAAGCGGCGGCTGATCTGGATGCATTTTTTGGCGACACTGAGCCATTGGAGGAGGAATAGAGAGCTGGGGAAGCTGGGGAAGCTGGGGAAGCTGGGGAAGATGAGGGACAAAATTTCTATAGCCTATTGCCCATTGCCTATTGCCTATTGCCTATTGCCTATTGCCTATTCCCTGTTCCCCCAACTCTTTGGCGCAGCGCTTCATACACGATTAAAGCTGCCGCGATCGCCACATTTAGCGATTCTACATCCTGACCGAGGGGAATTTGCACCGCTTGATCAGCGAGTGCGGCTAACTCCGGGCTTAGTCCCGCCGCCTCATTACCCAGTAGAATTAGGGTTGGTCAGCGCCTATTGATCTCCCAGTAAATCATCTGCGCTTTGGGTAGAGTTGACTCTACTTGTAC
>CAZNNK010000133.1:0-10568 GCA_964574085.1 uncultured Coleofasciculus sp. | reverse complement strand
TTGGACAAACAGCAGTGGAAGTATTGGAACACGTTTCTATTTGACCGTGAACCCGAACAGCCCTTGGAAAAAGGACAAGCCGTGTTTCTATCATTACGACGATTACCCAAGGATGAAGAAACGGAATTTGAACCCTTGATCACACTCTTACAACCCGAAATTTGTCTGCGCTGGGTTTCATCGATTCCCGGTTTTCGCAGTGAGTACGTCTTTGAGTTACAAGAGATTGGTTTGAGTCGCACTAAATATGTTCATATAAGCCGTTTTTCAGGTATTCTCACTCGTGTTTTTGTCCCCTTTATCCGGCAAGATGAGCATCGGGGAATGCAACGCATGGCGCGGGAGTTGAAGCGGTATGTTGAGCATTTATAATTAGGGAAAATATGGCTCTTGAGACCAGATGTTCTGCTATTCCCTAGGATTATGACTACCGTATTAAACTTAAAGCCACTGACGACGACATTGACGCGATCGCAGTTTTATCAACTGTGTGTAGCCAACCCGGATGTACCATTAGAACGTTCGCCCCAGGGAGAGTTAATTATCATGACACCGATTGGTGGTGAAGATGGTATCCGAGAAGCCAGTTTAATTGCTAAAGTAGTCATCTGGAATCGCCAGACTCAGCTTGGTGTAGTCTTTAGTTCCCAAACAGTCTTTAGTTTACCTGGTGGAGGCGAGCTCGCATAGCGAGAAGCTTCGCTAACGCTCTCCAGATGTCGCTTGGGTGGAATTAGGGCGATGGCAACGTTTGAGCCAATCGGAACGAGAAGGGTTTCCGCCGCTTTGTCCAGATTTCGTGATGGAGTTGCGATCGCGTACCGACCGATTAAAGCCACTTCAGGATAAGATGCAGGAATATTTGGCAAGTGGTTTACGTTTGGGTTGGTTAATTAATTATCAGGATCGGCAAGTGGAGATATATCGAGGGGGAACAGAGGTAGACGTTGTGTCGATGCCTGTTGTGTTGTCAGGGGAGGAAATATTGCCAGGGTTTAGATTAGAAATTCCGTAGGGGCGGGTTTAGGGATTCAATTAAACATATCACCAATAACCTTTCAACAAAACCCGCCCTTTTCCTAGGTGTAGCCGATCAATAAATTCTGTAGGGGCGGGTTTAGGGATTCAATTAAACATATCACCGATAACCTTTTAACAAAACCCGCCCTTTTCCTAGATGTAGCTAAACAATTCACGCCGCCGTACAAACAACCCGAAACCCAATATCGAGAAACCCGTAGTCTGGCACGTTTCTGAAGCGCAGGGAACAACGACAGAACCACGGATCATCAAACCATGAACCACCGCGCATCACTCTAAAATGCTTCTGATGATCATCAATTAACCAAGCTTGACCATTTGATGGCGCATCTATATAGTTATCATGCCAATGATCAGCACACCATTCGTACACATTTTCATGCAGATCAAATAAGCCAAACGTGTTCGCTACAGGGAAACTCCCGACTGGGGTAGTTTCTTCACGATACTTACCCCTAGAACCTTCAGCATAAATATATTTGCCGTCGTTAATGTAGCCTAATGGGGTAAACCTGTCAATTTGTCAAGATTACGGTAATAGGAATTTGGCGCGATCGCTCCTGGCATAGTGGTCAATGTTCAGAACGCCCATGTCCAGCAATTCAGCGTGAAAACCGACACCATCTTCTATAACCTGTTTCTCGAATTCCCAGGTATAGCATTACGGGCATACGTTAGGACATTACTCTGTTGCCTATTGCCTATTCCCTATTGCCTTTTCACCTAATTTGATTGTCCTAACCTCAATGCGTAGTGCTATATTTTGTTTGAACTCATTGATTCAGACCCAGAGGAAGCTACAATTTATGAATTCACCTCCCGTGAAATCAAACAACCCTCCTTCCGGTTAGACGGCTTGTTTTTACCCACGACGGAAGACGCAGAAAAACCGTTCTATCTGCTAGAGGTTCAGTTTCAACCCGATGAAGCGTTATACTATCGATTATTTGGTGAACTCTTTCTCTACTTGAGGCAATACCAACCGTCTCACCCTTGGCAGGTTGTCGTGATCTATCCTACTCGTAGGATTGAACGAGAACAAGCGTTTCAATTTGGTGAAATCCTTACCCTCAATCGCGTCAAACGCATTTATATTGATGAATTAGGAGAAACCCCATCCGGTTCCCTTGGGATTGAAATAGTTAAGCTGGTGATTGAGGATGAGGACACTGCACCGGAACGAGCAAGACGATTAGTCGCACAAGCTCAAATACAGATAGATGATGAAGCAAGCCAGCACAATCTAATCAAATTAATTGAGACAATCCTTGTTTACAAACTACCCCAAAAAAGCCGCGAGGAGATTGAAGCAATGTTCAGCTTAAGTGAACTCAAGCAAACTAAAGTTTATCAGGAAGCCTTAGAAGAAGGTGAAATTAAAGCCAAGTTAGCCGCGATACCACGCATGATAGAATTTGGCTTAAGATTGCCGCAAATTGCCCAGTTGCAAGATTTACCGCTAGAGGTTGTGCAACAGACAGAACAGTTATTTCAGAAACAAAAAGTTGCCGCTTTTATTGAACTCTTAAATAATCAGCGTGACTTGTTTTCCGCCCAAGATTTGGCAGAATTACAGCAGTGGATTACCCCTGTACCGGATCAGGTTGAAGACTTATCCCAGGCGATCGCACAATGGTGCAATCAGGACTCCCATACCCTACAGCGTCAGGCTTGGCGTCAAGTCCTCTCTGATTTATGGAAGGCGACGGTGGAAACCATCTTGAAAACGTACCCCAAGACTCTGGATTTAACATCCTCTCCCTTAACTAAAAAAATGTTGCAACAGGGAATTGAAGGGAATTGACACCGGGAACTGTAGAGACGTTGCATGCAACGTCTCTACAACTATCATGTAACGTCTCTACTATTTTTGATGAACCTTACTGCTGCATTTGAGTTGGTAAAGCACCGGGTTGTACTGTCACCTCAATATCTTTGCGATCGCGGCGTAATTCTAGGTTTAAATCGCTACCTATTGGCGTCATTTCTACCGCATTTTGGACATCTTCCGCCTCTTTGATCAACTCACCATTAATTTTATGAATCACATCCCCAGCTCGCAATCCGGCTTTATCAGCAGGGGAATTTCGCATCACTCTAGCAATTAGCACCCCTTGGCTTTCCTCAATAGTCAGACCCGAATTTGAATTTTTGTTGATGTTTTCTTTCAACTCAGGGGTTAATGTGACCATCTGAATTCCTAAGAATGGATGTTCGACTTTCCCGTTGGCGATTAATTGTTGGGCAATTCGTTGCGCTGTATTAATCGGAATAGAAAATCCTAACCCTTGAGCGCCTTGAATAATGGCTGTATTCATCCCAATCACTTCACCGGATGCATTCAGCAGCGGTCCACCTGAGTTACCGGGGTTAATCGCAGCATCAGTTTGGATAAATTGGACGCGCTTATCGGGAACGCCTACTTCCGAACTGGAACGTCCTGTCGCACTGATAATACCTGTGGTGACAGTATTATCTAATCCTAGGGGATTACCGATCGCGATCGCCCATTCCCCCGGTTTGAGTTGTTCTGAATCCCCTAAGGTGACAATGGGGAGATTATCGGCTTCTACTTTGATTACCGCCACATCGGTTACGGGGTCAGTTCCTAGCACTTCTCCCGCAAATGTGCGACCATCTTTGAGAACCACATCGACTTGATCTGCACCATCAACAACGTGAGCATTGGTGAGAATCATCCCATCCGTGTTAATAATAAACCCCGAACCCGTTCCTCGTTCTACGCGCTGCTGTGGTTGTTCCGGAATTTGAGACCCGAAGAACTCGCGGAAAAACGGGTTATTAAATGCATCGGGAACTTGAGACGTCACCGTTTTGGAAGCGTTAATCCGCACGACTGCAGGTCCCACAGTATCCACAACGTTAGTAATAAAGTTGCTGTTTTGGGGAGTGGACAGGTTGGCTGGAGGAATGATTCCTCCCAACCCCTGAGAGGATTGGGGAACGATAGATTGGGTTGAAATTTGGGGATTACCGGAGATGAAAGAGTTGGCGCCAAAGGAAACACCAGCGCCAAGCAACATCAGGGATAGATAGGTGACGGCTTTTTTTACCGGGGAAGCGTCACTGTCATGAGATTTGGATGTTTTCGTGTTGAATACCATAATGATTCTGCTGTTGAAATAAAATTGATTTGGATGATGTCAGTTTCAGTTTGTCGGAGTTCGGTTAATGCGTTTTCAGGTCGAGAAAACCCGAATGAGGATCAACTCTCTCCTACCCATGGCTAACACCCCCATTGACGCTGTGATAATTATTTGCTGATCAGGTATTAACCGGGTCTGGCGTCGGTCGGTGAATCCGTTGCTTGGAAAGGAATCACGATGACCTATCGCTGACATTTATCAATGTAGATACTCGTTGTGACGTGGTTATGACAGTGTAGTTTCGCTGATGTGAAGATTTTTGGCTTAGTGCTGTAGGCTTCCCAGTGTTTTAGAGGAAATCCTCCCATTGAGGTTGTGCTTACCGTAATTATAGGATACTCCCTTTTGCATAAGGGAGATGTAATCAGAAATAGATGACAACAACGTCCCTGGCTATGGCGAGGATAAGCGGTTTGGTATTTAAACCTTAATATAATGCCTCCCATCCTCGTAGTGCGAGCATCTTTACCCTAAATACCCTATTTCAATTCATCACCGCTTACTGTACTGCTACAGCAACTCGATATGAAACGCTTCTGGTTCTCTCAACCCACATCCCAACAAATCGACATCAAGACTATCGCCTTTGGCTTAGGACTCACAGGACTCATTCCTTGTCTTCTCTTCTCCTTAGCGGCTTATCTGGGAGGAGTTCACCGATATTTTGAATTAATCTCTCACTTCAAAGTGCAATACTTCGTCATTAGTTGTATTGTTTTTCTCTTATTGTCCTTCGCACGACGAAAAACCTGGTGGTTGGTAAGTTTATTTTGTTTAACCCTTAATGCTGTAGACGTTATTCCCTGGTATATTCCCCAATTTTCGGATATGAATACGTCTTCCGGACAACCGTTGCGAGTGTTACTGGCAAATGTCTCTAGTGATAACCAGCGTTATGCTGAGTTTATCTCCTTGGTCAAAGCCGAAAAGCCTCAACTTCTCGTTGTCCAAGAAGTTAATCCAATGTGGTCACAGCAACTAGAAGCACTTAAGCCTCTCCTTCCTTACCAGATTGTTTATCCGAGATTTGATAACTTTGGCATTGCTGTCTACAGTGCGATTCCTCTGAAGAATACGGATATTCAATCGTTCACTGAGTATGATATTCCCTCTATTGTTACTGAGTTAAAGTGGCAAGATAAAACGGTTTCTATTATTGCCACTCATCCCTTACCACCGATTAATGCGGAATATTTTAAATCACGCAATCAGCAACTTTTAGAACTGGGAAACGTGATTACTTCAATTAACACTATTCATGCCGTCATCGGTGATTTGAATACAACAATGTGGTCTCCCTATTACCGCAAATTTATCCGTCAGACTGGATTGAAAAATGCGCGATCGGGTTTTGGTATTCTCCCCACTTGGCCCCAAGGTGCGCCCATGTTACAGATTCCTCTGGATCATTGTCTGATTAGTCCAGAACTTCATGTCTTAGCTATTCGCACTGGCGGAGATATTGGTTCCGATCATCGTCCCTTAATTATCGATTTGGTGATACCTACGTTACCAGCTAGATCCCCGACTTCTTCAAGAAGTCGGGGATCTTTGTATCTAACTTACTTTCCAAAGCTTCACCTGCTTTCAGACGCGCTACTTCCTGTTCCCTATTTCCCATTAAACCGACTTTAAAATCCCGTAGGTTGGGTTTACGACAGGAAACCTAACCGAATATAGGGCTAAAGCCCTTACTACAAGCCGACTTCAAAATCCCTCCCTCTAACTGATAAATTGCTGCCATAATGCCGTTGTCGGGATTATCCAGCAACGACGCCTTAACTTCTTGTAAATAATCCTGAATCGCTTCCCGTAAAACAGGGCGTTCAACGTTTACGGTATGCTGATAATCCCAAATATCCCAGATAATAATTCCTACACCAACAATCGGATCAAGAAACTGAGCGCCAAATTTACCTGCTACAGCGCCGCCTGTTTTTGCTGCCATTTTAGCGGAGGCTTTTCCAGCAAAGGAGACGGCTACTTTACTGCCAATTTTGGTAACAACGGGAATCATGGCTTTGGCAAATAAGTACGTACTCCCGCCAACTAAAACTTTTAAGGATAAGTTGGAAAGATTGCCTTCTGTATCTCGGATCGTTATCGCAATGTCATCCAAATAGCGCTCCCATTCTCCTTGGGGAATCTGGTATTGTGTTTGAATATTGGCAATGTTGTTTTCTAAGTCAGCGATATATAAATTAACTGTATCTCTGGTGATGTGTTCTAGTTGGAGTTGGGCAATTTTAGGGCGGAGGACTCGTTTGGTGAATTCCGTTTGAAATTCCTCCGTCATTTTTTCGGCGACGGCTTGATTGGGAGTCGGTTTTGTGGTATCTATCCAGTGGGAGACGGCTGAAGAGACCCAGACAAAGGGAGCGCTAAATTCTAGTTTCTTTTGATTAAAATAGTCAAAATACCAATCCAGGAAATTGTCATCCACGCGACTCATGAGTTGATCAACCCACCCATCGAGTTGGTCGGAGGCGAACTGTTCTGCTGTATGATGAGCATGGGTGATAGCCGTTGCGATCGCGCGATCGATTTTATCCTGATCCGGTACAGTCCGCTCAATGGTGACAATCTCTTTTTCCGGCTTCTCTAGACTCGCCGCATCGGTTGATAATGAACTGGCAATAAAACCACTGCCGATCAGCGGGATAATCACAATTAGGATAACTGCTACCCAGATATAAGGTGTCACTGACTTAATCAACTGACTCCAGGCTTGTAGGCGAGTTGTCTTTTCTGTGTAGGTTGGTTTTTCCGATGGATTGGTTGGGGACAAGGTTGGGGTATGAGTAGAGTTAGACAGCGTTTGAGTGTCCTCAGCGCCAGTTGATAGAGGCGTAGAGGGGTGAGTCGAGGTATCGGTGTGCGATCGCTTTTGGTTCATTGCTATTGTTGATCTGAATAAGACCGCTACTCTCCTTTTAACGGATTCACTGAAATTTTGCACGAATTTAACAAAGGGCGACCCGACCCTCTGTAGGGGCGGTTTTTATTACTATCTTTTCGGTTGCACCTCAATGTGACTAAACCCGCCCTGTTTCTAGACTTATTCATTTATGCAGCGGGTCGCCCCTACACGCCTCTCACAGCAGCTAAACCTCTGGTATCAAATCAACGCTGTAGAGGGTTTTACCTTCCAGATTATGCAGCGCCACCGTCATCACTTCACTCCTCCCCTCAATGTTTACTGTGCCAAAAAACTGTAATCCCTCACTGGGCGGACGATTGGGTTCTAAGTCAAATGAGACACTTTGAAACTTAACTTGGGGACCAAACGTATTATCCAGCAGCTTCCGTTCAAAGGTTCCCGCGTTCAGGGGTCCGGCGACAAATTCCCAGAAGGGATTAAACTCCGTAAATTGAGCCTGATTCGGATCATAATAATGTGCCGCTGCATAATGGACATCGGCGGTTAACCACACCACATTTTTAATCTCATTTTGCTGGATAAACTGGAGTAAATCTGCCAGTTCAAACTCCCGTCCTAAGGGAAGACCATCCCCATTCGCCGCATTCTCAAAGGTGGTTTCTCCATCTGGAACCATCAGTCCAATGGGCATATCACTGGCAATTACTTTCCAGGTGGCTGAGGATTTGCGTAACTGTTGTTTTAACCAACTAATCTGTTCTGTCCCTAAAAACGCCGTTTCTTCACTAGGTTCAGTCTGACGATTGGTGGTATTCGGTCCCCGGTAGCTTCGCATGTCCAGGATAAAAATATCCAGGGATGGACTATACTGAAACGACCGATAAATCCGTTCGGGGTGGGTATTTTTAACATCAATCGGAGTATAATCCAAAAATGCTCGTTTTGCCCTGGCTGCTAACAGTGAAGCACTTTTAACTGTATAACGGTCATCCTCTAACAGTTGTTCCCCCGGATACCAATTATTCGTGGTTTCATGGTCATCCCACTGCACAAACTGGGGAACTTGGGCATTGAAGCGGCGAATATTTTCATCCAGGAGATTATAAACATAATTGGCGCGAAATTCTTGTAGGGTTTCGGCGACTTTAGACTTTTCTGGGGTAGTGATATTCTTCCAAATGCTACCATCATCTAGTTGCACCTGAGCAACAATGGGGTTATCGGCATAAACGTAATCCCCCGAATGGATGAAAAAGTCGGGATTTAACCGTCGCATGGTTTCATAAATTTTCATTCCGCCCCAGTCGGGATTAATCCCCCAACCTTGACCCGCTGTGTCACCAGACCAAATAAAAAAGATATCCTGTTTGTCGATAGGCGCGGTGCGGAATGTGCCAGTGACGGGGGCGCTGTAGCGATTTAAGTCGGCTAAATCCTGAAAGGTGACGCGATAGAAAAGTTGTTGACCCGGTGGTAGATTGGTCAGATAGAGTCGGGCAGTATAATCACTACTTGCTAATGCCGCCGGTCCGATCGCCCGTTGTGGATTGCGGAAGGATTCGCTAGTATCATAGTCTACAATCATCCGACTGACGCGATCGCTCTTGCTCCAAATCACCGCCTGATCACGACTCACGTCGCCACTCGCCACCCCATAAGGAATCTGGGGACGCATTTTTTCGGAGGTGACAATTCCAGGTGCAGCACTTTGGGCTAATCCTGATTTCGATACCAGGTTAGCGGTAATCAATCCACCACTGGTTAAGGCGGAGGTAACCAGAAAGCGGCGACGGGTGATGAGTGACTGATTTTTCCCTACCATAGATAAAATGCCCCTAACGTGAACAGTAGAGCAATATAATTCAATTCAACATCAACCCTGATGACTAGACCAGACAGACACAACTCTTTGGTCATCAGAGGTTCAGCTTGTTTACCCCGTTGGTAAATTTATGCCTTGCTGTCCTTATATTAAGCGCTTTTTTGTTAGAGAGTGAGTATCGCCTCTATAATTAACATGGTAGGCATCTGGCTCCTCGGAGTCAGGTGAACAGACTCTAAAGTGCAGTGTTTCCAGAAAACGTGTCGGGTAAGCAGGAGTGAAATGACCTTAAACTGCTCGAAAGACAGTGATCGGTCAACGTTATTTTTGCAGAGAAAAAGGGGGCTGATTTTACGGCAAACTTTCGTCGGTGAATTGGTTCTCATCTGGAAAAAAATAAAAATGAACTCATGTTCGATTGCCTGATCAAGACTAAGACAAGTGAGTGGGGTGCTATTTTCAATGCGATGGTTAATTAGACTTGTCTAAAAATTAGTCAAAAACCCTTTCAATGCTTGGGTTGACGTTTAATTTATCGACCAGTCTAGTAATGAAGAAAAATTCAACAGGGGCGCTGACAAAAACGATGGTGTCAGGTTCTCAAGACGCTTGGGAAAATAAACCTCTAGGCGGACGCTATCACGTTATCGAAAAGCTAGGGGTCGGAGGGTTTGGTCAAACCTTCTTGGCGCGGGATATGCATTTGCCCGGTCATCCCCAATGTGTCGTTAAAAAGTTAAAACCTCAAGTAAGCGATGATGATGAGGAGGGGCTGCAAACGGCGAGACGCCTGTTCCAAACGGAAGCGCAAGTCCTCTATCGACTGGGGAATCATGAGCAGATTCCTCGGCTTTTGGCTCATTTTGAGGAGAATCACGAATTTTATCTGGCTCAGGAATATATTCAAGGACAACCCCTAAGTAAGGAGATAGACACCCATGTCCCCTGGTCACAGGAAGACGTGCTATCCCTGTTGCAAGATATATTGCAGGTATTGACCTTTGTCCATCAACAGCATGTCATTCACCGTGATCTCAAGCCAGCCAATTTGATTCGCCGCACCTCGGATGGCAGAATTGTGCTGATTGATTTCGGTGCGGTGAAACAGGTCAGATGTGAGTCGCTAAATCCGGAAACCGGGCTGACCAATGTGACGATTTCTATCGGCACGAAGGGATATATGCCCAATGAACAACTGGCGGGGAAACCTCGCTATAGTAGCGATGTTTATGCAGTGGGGATTATTGGGATTCAGTTATTAACTGGAATTCATCCCAAACATATCAAAGAAGACTCCGATACCGGGGAACTCAACTGGCGCAATTATGCCAAGCAGATTAGCCCAGAATTTGGGGAAATTCTGGATAAAATGGTGCGCTATGATTTTCGCGATCGCTTCTCGACAGCGGAAGAAGCCCTGTTAGCCTTCCAGAATTTACCCGCGCCATTATTGGAGTCGGCATCACCCCCCCAACCGTTAACCCCTGAGTGTGAATTGCCGCCCTTGGTTGATCCCCAAGCGCCGACGGATCAGGAGAGTCAAAAATTAGCCGCTGATTCCGCCGAGACTCAGGCGTGGGAAGCGACGCCAACGGAATCAACACTGATTGAAGTTGAGGAGGCGAATAGCGAATCATCCTCAAGTCACACCCAAGAC
>CAZNNK010000132.1:0-10584 GCA_964574085.1 uncultured Coleofasciculus sp. | reverse complement strand
TAAAATAATTGATTAATTCTTCAAGCCGCACTGCATCGGGGGGTGGAAGCCGATTCTCATTGATAAAGCGACGCACGTTACTATAAGAAGCCGCATCAACATCAATGGAAAAGGTAGAGAGGGGATTACTGCTAGCGTTTAAAAAGGGATTTTCCTGGATGGTACTATAGGTTTCGCGGTTAGATTCTTCGGGAACTTGACGTAGACGCTGCAGCTGCTCTGAACTTGGTGATGGCTGGGCTTTTTGTGCTGATTGAGGAGCTTGGGAGGAAGCTGTCTCTGGCGAGAGTAGAATTTCAGCCTGTTCGCTAGGAGACTCAGACGTATAGTTTCCTCCATCTCCCCCTTCGCAAGCAACAGTAAGCGCCCCCAATACAGCCGCTAGTCCTAACGTGGCGATCGCTCTATGTCTGGTTTTCATGATTCCCCCTTCAGACTGATCCCCAGTCTGTTCTATAACAAAGTTTAACAACTAACCATTTGCGGTTGTAACATCTCCGTTTTACTATTAAGGCTAGGAATTATACCCCGTGGTTGCTAAAACTGTAACATAAGTGATTAGCCCAGAAGCTTCCGGGGTTCCAAACGGGTTACACGCTTCAATGATATAGCGTATACACTTATCTCTCACAGCTTCGGGACTTATGCAATTTGGGGTTAGCGTTGGAAACAGAGCCAGATAGGGCTTTTGTTACACTGATGCTATCCTACAAATGTAGCGCAGTAGTTATTTAGTATTTTTAAGGAATCAGAACGAAAATATTATGCAACATCCACAGCCCAGTTTATTGTCTATGGTCATGAACGGATGCAGCAAGCCATGGCATTAGTCAAGCAAGATTATGAAACTCTTTTTTCACCTTATTACATTGAACGAGGGCAAAAATATATTGCCCCCTATTTAGAAGGATTTGAATAGTCTGTTTGGCGAGATCAGGAAATGAAAACTCAAGTGTGCCAATCGACAAACAGGGAATAGAGATAGGCGATCGCTTCCCCAATCATGGTTCGTACTCCTTCGCTAGATTGCCACCATTGTTGCGGATCATACTCTTGAGGTTCAGCCGCAATCACACCAACTCGGATTTTTGGTTCTAATACAGCTTTAAATATAATCCAGCTTCGACGGGCATGAGGTCCCAGCGAATAGAGATTAATTGATTTTACGTCTAATTCGGATGTTGATAACCATTCCCGTAAGGCGATGGCGCTAGCTTGAGTCCGATGTTTAATCACATTGGGGGCGGGAACAGCCACTAATTGTTCTGGATTAAACCCCAAGGTGATAAATGTGGCGGCGGTGAGTTCGGCAAAATTATTGTATTCGGCTAAATAATAACCCTTGGAGACAGGTAAACCCGTGGTAATTAGGTAATTATAAGACCCGCGTTGGAAACGTGCGATCGCCTCCTTAATCGCATAATCCGGTATCCAGCCTTCCACCACCATGACATCAGCCGCCACGGGAGAGTTAACCGCTAGGAATGGATAGATCGTGCTGAGGGTGAATAGCATGAGAGAAAAAATACAAATCAGTGTCACTATCCATCCCTGAATAGTCAGAGTCCACTGGGTTTTGCGATGGATTAAACGAATTTTCATTTTAGTTTATATTGGTGATTAACACCAACGTATTTCAAGGACTCAGGCGCTCCAGTAAACGCTGAAATAGATGTTCTTTGGCTAATTCTTCAGCCTCAACACATAGCAATAAATTTACAGCCACATTTTTCGGATCATGAAAAATTTTTCTATTTTTGGCAAGTTTATTCTTTATGTACCAACATAAAAGAGCAATAAAATCATGACCACGTATCTTACACCTTCGTTCTGTTATCGTATTTGTTTTTAATTCTTGGAGTTTAGTGATGAATATCGACTGACTGTTATACGGGTTATTCTTGTTGAGATATTTGACAATAAATGATTCTGTTTGTAAGTCGATAGCTGCTCCCTTAAGACTACAGCACTTTCCCAGATCTTTTTCTTTTAACCAAGTCATCTTTAGGTCAAGTGCCTCATTTGTCGCCCTAATCAGAAATAACTCCTCAAGTACTTTCGATAGGTTCTTTAAAATTTCCTTGACTGGCTGGTTAGATAATCCTAAACCAAGAGTCATAAATTTATCCAGTACCTTCTCATTAAACAAGTACATTTCCAGGGAAGAGTAATCGGTAAACAGTAAAATGTCACACTCATAATTTTTCTGAAACAACCAATCAAAATCTTTATCCGCAATACAAGTTAAATGAGAAGGAATCTCTGAAAGCTGACGTTGAATATCCAGAGCAAGGGCAATAACACGATCTCGATTATTGTTATTTAATTTAAGTTCATTCAGTCTCTCAGGCGGAATATCAACTGTATCGATTACATATATGGCAAAGTCTTGCTGTCCTTTCTGTTTCAGGAACCATTCTATTAAATCTTTATCTGTTGTACCTTCAACGTATATATCACGCAAATCCGGCTCAAGTTCATATCTAGCGACCAATTCCTCAAACTTATGTCGATACTCACTCTCCATTTTTAACTAATCAGTTTGGTTTTCTAACTTGATAACGTTACGGCGGTATTGAGCCAGTAATTCCAATGAATGAGTGGCAAGCATAAACTGAACTTGACTACCCTTGGTGAGAGCCAGCAACGTCCGAATAAGTTGACGTTGCCACTTAATATTTAGGGATATTTCGGGTTCATCAATGATGAAAATTGTTGCTTGTTCGCGTGCCGTTAGCGTATTACAAAATAAAAGTAAGAGTTGCTTTTCTCCAGAAGAGAGCATCTCTGGCATAATTTCCATACCTGATTCTGTCATTATACTGATTCCCTCTCGAACATGTAATCGTATCCTTTTGTCTCGAAAAAATATATTATTTATTGTGTCAACAAACAATGTCAATAAATCTTGTGTCTCTTGAAGAGCCTCCATTCTAGCATTTACACTGTCAAGGTAGGGTTTTAAAACGTCCAAGATAATAGAATGTGTGTTGTCTGGAGCATTTTTTAATGTCTCGATAAGTTTTTGGTTGCTTAGGGGTGACATTAAGCCAAAGCCAGAAAATTCGGCACTGCGTTTTTCTTGCAGTTTTAGAGCTTCAATCAAATCACCAGGTAATTTTTTCCCTTCCTCTATAGCCGCTTCGCCTGAGTTAATAATTCGGGCAAGAATATCTTCATAAAGATTATGAACATTAGCGGCTCCTGCATTAGAACCCTTTAAGGTTTGCTCACGAATCCACTCCTCAGCTCGCTGCATAGATGTTCTCAGCGCGATATCTCTATAGATGCTATTAGAATTGATTATAGATAAAGGTCTAGATAAAACTTGTTCCATATCTTCAATAAGAAGTCTTCTAGTTTTTTGCATTTTCATTTTAACATTATAGGGGATAAGAATATCACTATCATCTTCCTCAAAAGTATCACTACTTAAAATTCGGTCATCCGCCAACAAAAAAATATTAATTTGCAACCTTGATAATGATTGTAAAAAACCATCATCTTCGCCTCTTAATTTGCCATTCTGATCGAAGTGGTAGTTTACCGTAGTAACATTTTTATCTCGCGATAGCTGAATGCTAAATGCTCCAGTCAATTTTCCAGGTTCACGGCTAGCAACGAGATAAGTTCCATCAGCAAGTGAAACTGAAAATTCGGCAAAAGGAATTTGTGCTAAGACTGTACGATGACCACGATTTTGCCTGGGTGAAAGAAGGTGAAACAGAAGCTTTAAAATAGTCGTCTTTCCAGAGCCATTATCTCCATATAGAATTAGAAGTGAATCCTCTAACTGAGTATCTTTCTCTTTTATCTGTAAATTATATGTATATCTACCAAATAGTTTTTTCACGTTAATACACACCACTGAGAGGGGAAAAGTAACTGTACTAACTTCACTGATAACCATGGTAAGCTTTATCAATAACGACTTGGACAAAATCAATTTTTAATGAATTTGGAAAAAACAGGGAGCAGCAGGATTTAATGATTTTTACAATCTTTACTCAGTTCCCAAAATTCAGGTCTAGTTACTTACTACATTTTAAGAGTTAGAATCAGGGAATAAATTCACGACTGTTTCAGTTGTGCGATCATATCGGCGGGATTCCAGTAAGCACGAGTGCTTTGGATTTTACCCGCTTCATTCACCTTAAAAACGGTTATTCCTTCAAACGTTATGGTTTTGTCACTCTTACTGAGTCCCTGCATTGTCCACTTAACGGCAGCTTCATTCCCCGCCACAAAACTATGCTCGATTGTTGCTTCAAGTTGTTTAAATACTCCCTGTAGTTGAGCAAAAAACTCCTGAAATCCTTCATGAACTTTTGTGGGAGGTTGTCCTACCGGATCATAACTGACGGCATCTTCAGCAAAGTCGTCCAGCCAACCGTCGGGATTCATCGCTGCCACTTTGGTAAAATAGGTTCTGACCAGTGCTTCAATCGGTTTTGTTGACATGATTTTATTCTCCATTGCTGAATACGTCTAGAGTAAAACTGGTAAAGCCAGAGGCGTCATAATGGCAGATTCCCCGGTGTAACACAGTCGGACTTGCCAACCAATCAACAGCAAACAAAAACTCCTGTCCAGGTTCAATACTCTGAGGATAACTGATTGAAACGTTGTTCGGTAGATGTAATGTCCGGTAATCTTCTATCAACTGTTCGATGGGTTTCCAGGAGGTGGCGACTGGGGCGGAAACAATCCAATCTGGCGTTATTGTTTGTTGGCGTCCTCTCCAATTGCCACACAACTCTTTTGCTAATAGATTTGGTGAGGCTTCTAAAAAATGAGCAAGCTGTTCACTAATAACTGTAGTTCGTTGCAATTTCCCCCGATCATTACAAACCACACCCACACTGGTACGCCGATCTTCATGGCGAAAACCCGTCTCGAAAGCAAAATTAGCTCCAGGTTCTAGCTTTGGTGATCCCCAGAAAAAGCTATGGTCCAAAAATAAGGCGCTGGTAATCGGCTTTTTGTATGGACCAAAGGTTTTCGATTCCTTTGTTCCATCCGTATAGGTGTAGTGATTCTGGTGATGAATTTCACGACCATCTTCGCTAACCTGAAAACTTCTGACACCTTGAAAAGACTCAATGACATCTCCAGCCGGAGAATATCTCGTCCAAGTCCCGTACCAGTCAGCGTTAGCATGATAGTGACAGAAATTATGCCAATTCTGGAGTTGTGGTTCGTTCGTCGTTTTACTCATATACCCTCGTTACATTTGACTGTTGATTGATGTTGTCTCTAGCCTATGATTCTGACGGCTGAGGCTCAGTGGTGATTGAGCGAGTCAATTTTAATACCAAACTAAGCTTTTTATAGGTAGGTTAAGGCGGATATCTCATTAAATGACTATTTTACCCAATTGAACTTCCGCCTAACCCACCCTACAGAGAATTACTATTTTCTTTATTAAGTTTCCACGAAAACGGTAACGGCGGCAACAGCAATTAGCATTTCGTCATTTTTATCATTGAGTTCAGGAATGGCTCGACCTTGAACCATCATTCCACCCGATTGTACGGTGAGTGATTTCTGCCCAAAGGGTAACACGGCGAGAACTTCTTCCTGTCGCACTTGTTCCGGGTAAGGTACGGCGACTTGTACTTCCACAATCATTTGATTGGGATCGCTCAATCCCGCAACTTCCCAGACACCGGGTAAGGCGTTATGGGCGATCGCATTCCGCACCGCCCTAGACGCCGCCACAGTGGGTTCTTGTCCATGTTGGTCTACCCCCATACCCATTTCAATAACTAAGCGTTTGCGAGTCATAGCGCTTTCTTGATTACCTCAAAGGTAAAAAGCTAAACCAGTAGCATCAGTATACAGGTTGTCGGAGCTAAGATGAGCCTTTAACCCGATGGGTGTAGAATTTTTGACAAGTCCAACTCGCCAGGATGAGAAGATGATCACTCAAGTTTTGAATGCTTTACTCAAAAATAGATATTCCCAATTTGTCAACTTAGCTAATGTTCTCGTCTATCTTTTCATCATTGCAGGTATTGCATTTAATCTCAGATTACCTCTTTACATTTTTGATTTGACCGTATCTGATTTACTTGAAAATTATCCAAACTCTAACACTAATAAACATTCTTCAGCCGCAAAGGATTTGATTCGCGCCTTAATTAAAACTCAAAAAAAGCAGTATTTGATGTCTAAGCAATTTCATCAATCTATTCATGAATTTAACCTAGATATTTCACCAAACAGCAATGTATACAGCTATCGAGTTGTATCAATGATGCCAATCCGGTCAAATCAAGTTTTGGAGGAACCCCTAGACTCAAAAGCAGATGTTGAACGAGTCGTAATGATTGTTCAGGCTAAAGATACTAAGCTCAAAAGTTACATAGGTGTGGTTTATGCTTGGGAAAAGGATGAAATATCCCAAGTTGCTGCTGTCTGTGAAATTGATCGGTATATGCCTTTACCAACTATGATGCCAATTTTGATGGATGTCCTCGAACTTCTCAGGCTCAAAGGATATCCAAGCATGATGATATGGGGTATGAGGGGGATCAGAGGGATGAGGCGCAACCTCCCACCATCCAGACAGTATGGTATCGGGAATGGGATTACTAATGCTAATACTTTGGCTGAGTTTTTCTCCATACTCTGAGGCGCTAAATTCCAGGTAATCTCGTTCTAGTCTAACTTTCGGTAAGCGACTGACATCAATGGGTTTGAGGGACGCGATCGCATCGGCTGCTTCTTCATAGCGATCATGAGGTCTTGGTTCCACCATCTTTTCTAACCAGTTGAGCCAACCGCGTTGGAGAGGCGGGACTAAATGGCGAAAATGGAGGCGGTAGTTACTATCCATTAAATTGCCAACATCTGTAGATTTAGTCCCTGTGAGTAAGCAAATTAAGGTAACACCTAAACCATACAGATCAGAGGCTGCACTGAGTTTCCGATTAAAGAGCTGTTCAGGTGGCATAAATCCCAATGTGCCTTTAACCACACTACTCATCGCCGATTTGGGCAAATTGAAATTGTTTAATCACAACTTGAGTGTTCTGTTGCTCTGGCGAGATACGGTTTGCCAGGTAGGTGACTCGTCCTCCTGTAGTATTGTGACCAAGTTCTTGATTGATCTGATAGCCGTAGTGGGAAAAGTCCGGAAAGTGGCTCATTCTATCTGCCCTGTCACGAATTTATAATTTAATCGTAGTCATTGCTAAAAGATAAATACCAAATCCGGGGAACGCTACCCCTGTTATAACCCAGTCCGCGCAGGCGGATTACCCTTCGGGAAGGCTTCGCATACATTTGTGTAGCAGCGATTTCAATCGCCGACAGATTGTAATCTTCAACCATGATGGTGATACGCCCCAATTTCGGGTTGAAAGGGAGCAATTTCTGGCTTCACATCCACACCTAACTGATTCAGCATCGCCTCTAAAACGGGGTCAGGTGACAAGCGTAAATAGTGGGGAGTGATTTCTAAGGGGACGTGGCGATTACCCAGATGATAGGCGGCTCGCAGTAAATGCCGGGGATGGGGGGACGTAACGGTTAACACAGGTTCGGGTTTCGCCGCAATCTGCACCACTATCTCACCTGTCTCAGATTGGAGTAAATCCCCATCGTTGAGAATCGTCCCTCTCGGTAAACGCAGATACAAAGCCTGACCCTCTGGGGTTTCAAAGCGGTAGCGCGTCCGGGTGCGTTCCTCGGCGGTGAGGGAAAGTGTAAAATTAGCAGAGATTTCTGTCGCTGAGTTCAAGCGTTGCGTCAACGTCAGCATAAATTACCCAATTTGTCAAGCTCAAGTTATCAGCTAAAGTGACCGTTGCAGGCGAATCAGTTCATTCTGAATTTGCCGTTGTAAATCGGGGTCTAATTGGGCAGTATAGGTAATGGCGTTAAATTGAGCCATATTAAATCCCTGACTTACGCCGATTTCTTTGGCTTTATTGCAGTAGTTGACGGCAATCCCTTGGACATCAGCGGGGAGTTCTTTGAGGGAATCGGGTTGGGTACAGGTAATAGTAGGAATCTGGTCTTGGTTTATCTGTTGCTGAATTTCGCTGAAGGCAGTTTGACGGCTACTTTCAATCGCCATAATCGCCTTGGCGTAATTTTTGATTTCCGCTTCCGTGATGGTTTCGGGTGGTAACGGGGAAATAGTGGGACTTGCCTCTGGAGTGGAGTTAGAGGCACATCCAGAGAGGATGAGGGCGAGTGCGGTGACACAACTCGTCCAGGGAAATCTCAACGTTCGCGATCGCGCCTGTGTGGGCATGGAATCCGATTCAAGTAGCAACGGCAAAGTGTACGCTCTATTTTGACAGGTTTTGACCGTTTGGAACTCAGTAACACTCAGGGTTCTTGTTTTCTGTCTAGAGTTCCTTACCGAGCAGGATTATACCACAAGAGTTGCTGGTTGTTAGCTGGATTCTTGCAGTTGTGCTAATTTGGTTTGAATCCGCTGTCGTAAATTACTATCTTGTTCTGCCAGACGGGTAATTTGGTTGAATCGGGAGGGGGTTAAATAGTTGTTGACCAGCGCTAACGCTTGGTTACAATAAGTGTTGGCAATTTTTCGCGCCTCCTGAGACGGCAATTGATTGATAGTTTCTGAGCGATGACACTGGATATCAGGAATGTTGCCATTTACGATTTTTTTAATTTCGTTATAGGCAACTTGGCGCAAGGGTTCCATGGCTAAAACGGCTTTAGCATAGTTGGTTATCTCCGCCTCGGTAACAGCTTGTTGAGCATGGACAGCATGAGTGAAGTCCAAGGTTAGAGACTGTCGCGAAAGTTCCGGGATGAAGCCAGACAGTAACCCTAAGGTGGTTAGTGCCGTTACAATAAGGGGACGAGAGAACCGAGTCAAATGAGGGTGATTACAGTAGGACGTGATCATAGCGATCGCAAATACTTAAACAGTACACAACAAAACCCAGAGTGGGCTTGTTTTTCCTGAACTATTTTAGGGGATAGAAGTTCCGCTATTGAGGGATAAGAGGGTGGGGAAGCTGGGGAAGCTGGGGAAGCTGGGGAAGCTGGGGAAGCTGGGGAAGTTAACTCAAAACTCTACCTTACCTGTTCCCTGTTCCCTGTTCCCTGAAAAATGACGAATTAATGACAAATTTGACACAAATTTATCACTTGAGTTTGCAGAGTGGAGAGTCCATCAGCACCCCGTTTGAGACTCACCTCTAACTCTAATAAAACTCGTAACGTCGCCATTAATTGACCCAGACTGAGGTGTTGCACATCTTTCTTCAGGAAGTAAATACGCTTGGGGTTTCCGACTTCGGCGGCGTTAGCTATAACTTTTATATCCTTTTCCCCCTCACTTATCATTAACTTCACCCACAACCAGGTGCGAAACTGTCCTACCAGGGTGGCGACAATTCGTAATGGGTGTTCGTTGTTGTTAATTAAGTCAGCAATCAATCCTAAGGCTTTGTGGGTATCGCCTTTGAGGATACTCCCGGCTAATTGTAGGCTATTGTGAGTAGTGGTGGTAACTAATGCAGAAACAGCGCGTTCATCTAAGCTAGTCGTCTCATCATCGGCGTAAAGGCGTAATTTATCGAGTTCGTTGGCAAGTTGGCGGGTATTGTTCCCCACTGCATCAGCTAGGAGTTCAGCCGCTAGGGGAGTGAGTTTGACACCCGTGGTTTGGGCGTAGGATTTAACCTGTTGGACTAATTCCTCGGTTTTCCAGGGGGGAATTAGGGGAAATTCTTTGATTTTGGCGTGTTTTTGCAGCAGTTTGGTGGATTTGAGTCGTCCATCGGGGCGATGATGAGTGGTGAGGAGTAATATCGATTCGGGTGGAATGGCGGGAAGCGTGCGCTGAAGTTCAGCCAGAACGTTGTCGGAACAGGTTTGGCAAACGCTGGTATCAACTAGCCAGACGAATCGTCCTCCCATTCCAAAGGGGGGCGTCATCGCCTGATTGAGTCCCTGAATCACGGCGTCGGGTTGGTCTGGGGGAATTTTATCATAGTTAAAACTCTGCCAGTTGGGATCGAGGACAGACTGGCGTAGTTCGTTGACGGCTTGGGTAAGGGAAAAGTCATTGTCTCCCCAATAAAGATAAATTGGCATAAGGACGTTTAGCGTATTCGGAGGAAATTCAACGTGGATGATACTTATCCAACCTATGTCAATCGGGTGGCGAGGATGACTGTACCCGATAGTTATCACTCCCAGTTACCCAATATCCAGGAGTCACCGAAGTTTGAGCATCTGACTGATGGCACAACTAAGGCGGTTAATTTTCCAGGATACACGGTGATGACGCCACCGTGGGAGGATGAGTCTGAGAATGGGGCGTTTTACGGGAGTTTACAGGAATTACAAGGGATATTAGAGCAGGAATTGCCACCCAGTTTTATGATATCGCTGCCGCCTGAGAGTTTTCATTTCACGCTGGCGGATTTAATTTGGGAGAATAATTATCGGGATGCGGTGCAGGATAATCCAGAGTTTGAGCCGCAACTTCAGGGACGTATTCGAGAGAGTTTTGGGCAATATCAGGAGTTGTATAGGAGTTCTTATCCGATCTATGGGCTGTGTTGTGGGTGGTTTGTTTGGCGGCGT
>CAZNNK010000131.1:0-10588 GCA_964574085.1 uncultured Coleofasciculus sp. | reverse complement strand
GTGTAAAAAGAATGTAAACCCGCGCAGGCGGGTTTTGTTTGTATAGCTGCGGTTTCAACCGCCCCTCTTATATGATTATGATGTCCGGCTCACCCTTACCCCCTCTCCCCATCTCCCTCTCTCCCCCTCAACCCATCACCGTAATTATGGGTATTCAACCGGACATGATATGACCACCCTTGAACAATCAACCCAGAAGAAAATCCCCTGGTCAGTGGTTAAGCTGCCAGGGGCATCAAACTCCCAATGTATTTTTCGGTCTCAATCTTGAGCCTACTGGTTTCACTGACCGAATGAGATCCGTAAATTCTGGGATCTTTGCCAATATCCTGTTTGATAATTCCTTAATTTCCCGGATTCTCTCGGTTTCCAAAAATAGCTATCCTATAAAGGCAACGAAAAAATGCAAGCTCTCAGTTGTAGATGGCAATCCCTGGTGGTATTCTCCGACGACCAGGGATTTTCTTTATCGCTTTCGCATAAAGGTTAGGACTATTTCAGGATTTCGGTTTAACCTTACGTTGACGGTGTGCTGCTTGTCGTAATTTAAGGCGGTACGGATCAGCATCTTTGCGCCAGATGACGCGATGTCCTTGGAGTTGGGCGCAATGGTCAATCAGACATTGTTGCCAACCTTTGCGTGTACCAATCGTTTGAGTATTCTCCAGCAGTCCCCAGTCTTCTTCCTGACGAGTGAGTTTGGCAAATTTTTCGTACAGGGGATAATCAGGGGTGACGAAGGTTTCTTTACGGTGCAAGACCGGGGGATTTTTGGAGGTATCGTAGTGGTGATAGGTTACCTGTAAATCTTGCAAGTCAATGTTCATACTTGTGTGTAGTTCGGGATGCGGTTCAGTGTCGAAATTAGGATAGAACAGGTAGGATATTTTGGGTTGATTAATATGAAACTTGACTAAGGTTGCTCCCTCTAGGCGACCAACAGTCCGGCTGGCGCACCCTTCGTAGAGTCGGAGTGGGGCTTCCAGGGCTTCGAGGGCACAAACGTGGACGTAGAGAGCGCTGGGGAGACGTTTACCCACTGGAGAGCGCTTGCAGCAATTGGCAATTAAGCTGGGATTACCCACACTCAAGAGGATTAAGTCAGCCGCAGCACAGGCTTGTTGATAGTTACCAAAGAAGGCTCTAATATCGTTTTGGACTAAGGGATCTAATTGACCAAACTTAGGACGACCATTGAATTTAGCTAAAGCGAGATAGACGAGAAAATCATGACGACGTTTATCTGCGATCGCATCCCATTCGTTTTGCTCAGTCACTTGTAAAATAACCTTAAATGCACGGCGTAGGGTGCCGAATTCTTCCAGGATTTCTTCGGTATTGGCGAGTTCCAGGGGACTGGGAAGGCGTCCCCGTTCGGTGACAAATGCCATCAGAGGGGCAAGCATAGCTTGATAGTCCTCGAACCGCTTCACGCTAACCCGGATTCTGGGGGTAATGGTACGAGAACGGAAGCGGGATGCCCGGAAGCTTTCGGCTTGGGTGGCATCTCGGAAGATAAAATAGATGCCCAAGTCAACGGGAATAGCATCAACCCCTAATACTTGATCAATGTAGGCTTTGAGTTCTTCTTGTTCGTAGTATTTCTGAAACGTATTCCGGCGAGTGACAATACCATCACCATAAGCAATTTGCCCAGAACTACGGTCATCAATTAAAACTTGGGCAGAGACAATCAGCACCTTTTGGGTGAGTTCCCAGGCTTTTAGTAAGGCTTGGCGACGTTCTCCTGGCTTTTCAATCACGTTGATTACGTAGCCCAGGTTAACGATATCAGCGGGGACTAGAGAATTGCCGCCATGGTAGTAGGGGTCCCAACCTGCACAGGTATAGCCTTGCCTAGCTAGACGGTTAATGTCACTACCACGACCGCAGCCGTAGTCAAAAAAGGAAGTCTCTTGAGTCAGAATTGCACTTTCTAGGGCTAGTCGCACAGGCTTAGACAAGTTAGTGCGGACGATTGCAGCCCTGTGACGCTCGATTTCAGTATTGTCTGGGATAGGAGCAACCATAGCTGAGTCAGCGAGCTTTTTGATTAATATACTCGGAAATCTCCGTGAGCGCTACTCTTTATAACAGGAGTTGATACCGAGTTGCGTTCTATCAGAACTTAGTGACAATGTGGCAAGACTATGTTCACCGCTACGGCTTACGGGCAAAGGTTTTGTCGTTAAGTCGGGTGCAGATAGAGTTACCGCATGAACGTCGGCAGCTTGGTATAAGTGTTAGTTACAAGCCAGGAGGTGTGATGAAAGTCCTAGTCACTGGAGCCAATGGATTTACCGGTTCTCATTTAGTGAAAGCCTTGGAACAACGGGGGGATACTGTTGTCGGTTTTGTCCGCAAGTCTAGCAACCTTCAGCGTCTCTCAGATTGTCAAGTTCAACTGGTTTACGGCGATATTACTGATCGCGACGCCCTAAAAACAGCCATGACTGGGGTAGACTGGGTATTTCACACCGCCGCGTATGTGGAATTAGGACTCGTGGATGCCAAGGAAATGGAACGGGTGAATGTGCAGGGAACCCGCGCTGTTTTAGAAGTGGCTCAAGCCGTTGGTGTATCCAAACTCGTCTACTGTAGCACCATTGGCGTCTTTGGCGATACCAAAGGTCAAGTGGTGAATGAAACCTTTCAACGCCAACAAATTGATTTTTCTGGGGCTTATGATTGCACCAAATACCAAGCCCAACAAATTGTAGACGACTTTGCCGCCCAAGGCTTACCTGTCGTAAGTATCCTTCCGTCTGGTATCTTTGGTGCAGATGACCCCCATTTTGGTCCCGTGATCAAGCAATTTCTCAAAGGCGGCTTGAAGGTATGGGCGGGGGGCGATCGCATTACGGGCATTGTCCACGTTGATGACTTAGCCAATGCCATGATTCTGGCAGCCCAAAAGGGTCAACCGGGGGAAAATTATATCATTTCAGCGGGGGATCTGTCCACCCGTGACATGTTCACCCTTCTTAGTCAAGAAACCGGAATTCCGGTTCCGGCGGAAGCCCCCAAACCCTTGGTGAGACTCGCCGGAAACATCCTTGACCCCATCGGACGCCTGTTGAATTGGCAACCACCCTTGAGTCGGGAACGAGTTCATTACGTCTATGATCGTTGTGTGCGCGTCGATGCGACTAAAGCGCGTCAAGACTTAGGTTGGAATCCGCGATCAATATCCCAAACCCTCAGCGAGATTGTCAGGATTATGACCCGTGAATAAGTGGGTGGACACAATTAAAGTTAACGGTTGAGATTAGGGAACAGGGAACAGTAAGGGTTTGAGGCTTGTTTACATGACTTAATCTAGTTAAGTTTATTTCCATCAACCTACTTACTACGAAAGAATCATCCCCATGAGTGCGATCGCGGAGGCATTATAATCAATGGCATATTCGTTGGTGGCGTAGGATCGCTGATCATCGACATAACTTAATAGTCCCAATCCTTTGGGAGCAATTCCATCTTGGGCTTCTGTATTCGCCCCCCCTACCATTAACCCTGGAATCACTGTTTTTTTCGCGACAGCGACTCGGTGATGCACATTGCGGACTGAATTTGACCCCACAGCCGTAACAAAGGATAGATTAAAATGATTGCGTCCTAACAAATAATCTAACTGATCCACCGCCGCCTGAAAATAGGCTTGATTCCCGGTGAGTTTGTAGGCATAAAACAGGGTAATTCCTTCCTCCGCTACCATCTTATTCGACGCCCAAGTAAATTTATCAATGGCTAAACGGTAGCCACTGCGATTCACCGTCTCCAGCAACCGATCTGCCCGTTCTAATAACTTCTGCTTCATTTGCGCCTTGAGAGTCTCTGAACCTTGTTGACGCGGTTGCAGCAGATAATCTGCCATTCCTAATGCTGAAGGATCTTTCCATTCAAATAGAGTATACGATAACCCAGGAAGCTCTTGCTCTAAATACTCCGCAAAACTTGCATCCCCTGTCGTAATCAACAACTCCGCCGCCGCCCAAAAACGGTCATCTTTATCTGTCTTTAACGAGGCTTCTTGATCCCACTCCCCAGCCAGATATTTCCCGGAACCACTATCATCCCCTTCAACCCAATCCACACGCATGGAGGGTTCACGTTGCAAAAATTCCCAGGCTTTTTGCGCCGCTTTTAAATAATTCTTCGCCAATAACACATCATAAGCTGAATACACTCGCGCTGCCATGGCTAAGGCGGCGGCAAATTTCGCTGTTTCGGGTGTGGAAATTCCATAAATATAACGCGGTTGGGTATCCTCATTCGGTAGAATCATGGGGGGCCACTCTTTCCCCGAAAGCTTGCGATAAACGGCACCATCGCGCCGTTGCATTGTCAGCATCCAATCCAATCCCACCTTCATTTCATCCAGCACATCGGGTCTGCCATTGCCACTTTCAGGAATCATCAATTGGCGGTCAGAAAATAGCGATGGATATTGCTCATATAAACTTAATAAACGACCCACAGTTACCGCCGTTGGTCCCACATATTTGCCAAAATCTCCTGCATCATGCCAACCCCCTTGGGCGCGTTTCATTTCACCCGCCCGATGCATATCATCGGTATGGGCAAAGGTGCCATCATTTAAATGACAGGGAGAATGACCAATCCCATTGATAGAATCCCGTATGGCTACCCCGCAGCGTTGTAAATAGTAGGAACGCAACATTTTATTGAAAGCATCTTGATAAACATCCTGACCAATTTCAAAAGGATAGGATTGAATCTCTGCCGATTTTAGGTAATAGCGTCCGGGGCGGTCAAATGCGGTGAAATCAATCGTCTGGAGAGTATCTTGACTAGCTGCATCTTGGCTTGGTGCTGACAACTCCACCTCGAAAACGGGGCGATTAGTACGGACGTTAATTAATTGGACGGGATTGGTGGTATAAGAATTGGAATTGAGTAAAAAGGCTACCTTAGGATGGGTTGGAGAATATCCGACTTGATTAATCAACAATTTAGCTGGATTATCTGGGTTTACCGTTTGCGCTTGTCCTTTAGCCCAGAATCCATACGCAATCGATATTGCCCAACCGAGGAAAAAACGTCTATCGATTTTCATGACATTATTCCATCCTATTCATTTACAGAGTTTAATCTGTAGACGCACCTTGAATTCCTAAAAAATTAATCACCTAAAGGTTTGAGGAGAGGGCGACCCGAGCAAATTGAGTGGACTGGATGTTTATGCAAGCGGATAGCCCCTACATGACCCCAGATGCCTTTCTTTAAACTCAAAGCGAAGGGTCAAGTCAGGGCGGGTTTTGTACAAACGTTATTATCAATAGCTGCACGAAAGTCCCTAAACCCGCTCCTACACACTCACGCGCCATGTCCTCGAAGGTTGTGAAGTATCAAAACTATTTCACCCCTCTTGTGGCGGTTCAACTCCCCAAATTAATTGTCCACTATTATAAACCGGAATATGAGTGCGCTTGCCCTTCCCGGCTTGTTCTAGCATCTCTTGGTATGACCAATCATTAGTCATAGTCCAGATACCCGTCGGCGTACTGATTTGAAACTGGACATCTTTTTTATAATAGGCTTCTCCTCCAGGATAAAGTTGTGTTCCATCGACATCCACCTGAATATAGTAAATTGTTGGCGAATTTTGCCAAGGCGTGAGGTCAGATACCGTTATTCCCGATTCAGGACTAGCATTAACTTTAATATCGCTGGGGTTTCCTCCGGCTTCAATCACCTCACTACTATCAATAAAATACCGAAAGGATAAATTAGGAATAATCCGGGCGGGCCACGCAGATTGGTTATAAATGGTGGCTTGAACCTCCATCAAATTATCACTCAGTTGATTCACTTTTGCCTCGACAAAAAATTCATCACCTCGTTGTTCTGGTTCCGGAAAATTGGCTAAGGGTTTGCCCCCATAGTTCTGATAGAGTTTCGCCACGGCACCTGTAAATCCGGCATTATAATCGGTAGCCACTTCAGTCATTTGAAAATTAGACCGTTCATCGATATAATTATCCTGCTGATCCGGTCCGCCAACTAAGGCACCATACAAAATATGCCGCGTTTCTTCCGGAATTTCTTTGCTATTTGCCCAAGACGCATGGGCGGTTCGATGATGGGGTTGTCTGGGTGGGTTCTTGCCAAATCCAACCACATAACTGCGCTGATCTGGATTAGAGCCTAACATATAATTAATCTGCCGTTCGGCAAAGGCATGATATTTGCGTCGCGTCCAAGCTGAGTCTACGGAGTCCCCATAAATAAAGGCTAGAAATGCCGTTTTTGCTGCGTATCTTAACGAACCCCATTCACTCAGCCAAGCCAGTCCCCCTGGGGTATAGGAGACATGTTTCCACTGACAGCGATCGCACCAATAGTCTAACCAACGTTCGGCGTCTTGTCGATACTTGCTTTTCCCAGTTAATTCCGCTAATAAGACATAACTGCCATAGGATTTATCATCCCAGGTATGTGTCCAATTATAAGCGAGAGTCGCATTGGGTTGATCCCTTAACTGCTCATAATAAACTTCAGCTTTCTGTAAATACTCTGGCGCTTGGGTTGCTCGATAAAGCCATGCTGCACCCCAAACCAGTTCATCGGTATAACCACTGGATTGATAATATTCCGCCGCCTCAGTAATACAATCCGAATAGATACCCGGATAGTCCTCAGCAAAGTTATAGAGTTCCTGGGCATGTTTGAGCAAGGTTTGGGCATAATTCGCATCAGTTGCTTGAAAAACCATTGCCGAAGCTGCCATCGCCGCAGCCGTTTCCCCAGCTAAATCCGACCCCGAACAAGTGGCATCAATTTTATAGGAAGGACGCTCCATCGGCATCACCTCCGCCGCCCCCCACCAGCCATGATCTAAACTGCCTTTACCCACCTGACCCCACAACACCGTTGGCGCAGGATGTGCTTTAATAAAATAGTCATTAACCCAGCGCAAGTTATCCAGCATGGCGTTATATTGACCACTTTGTTTATAGGCGTCTTCGTATTCAATAACCCCCCAAGCTAGCAGTGTAGTTGAAGCTGCCATAGGAAAACCAAATTTTAGATGATCCCCGGCATCATACCAGCCTCCGGTTAAGTCAATCCCATTATCCGCGCCGTCGGTTAATGCCGAATCCCCCCGCCATTCCACCCGATTATTGGCAGGCAGTTTTCCGGAGCGCTGCACATCATAAAAATAGACGGCTTTCTGCAATACCTCACCGTAATTGTACTGATTTCCTGCCAAGGAATTTTGACCCAAAACATTGAAGACACCGAACATCCAATAATGCAGGCAATTAAATGTTAAAATAAAGACCGTCAGTAAAAAAATGATCAGAAATTTAATCAGAGTACGGGCTTTAAACATAACGTTGGGGTTATCCAGATTAATCTCATCCTAGCTTAGTCAGTTCCTGAAGCCATCAGCGAATTTACTTAATTGCTAATTTTTCATTAAATTTTTAATTAAGATATATTTCACTGGATAAAGGAAAATCCTTTGACCAAACCTGGAGGATAAGCTGTCATGCATTTAAATTGGGTATTAAGTAGGTGGACACAATTAAAGTTAACGGTTGAGATTAGGCAACAGGCAACAGGCAACAGGCAACAGTAAGGGTTTGAGGGCGATTTACTTTTCCTGGAAACCCTCTGCCATCTGCCTTATACCAAGTTGCGTTCAAAGATAGCAGATAGAGTACCCTACACCCCACACCCTGCCTACCCTTCACGTCCCTTGTCACCCCTTCAGGAGGTTGGGTCTCCCGAAGTCATGTTGTCGGTTGGGTTGAGGTAGAAAACCCAACAAACTCTAGGCTAAAGCCCTGACTACGAAACGTGACAAAATTGGTGGCAAATACCCACTAACCAACCGTCAACAGCCACCAGTCATCAGCCACCAGTCAGCCGTCAACACTAGAATTACAATAATCACCCGATCGCAACCTGAGGTCAAGCGATGATTGACACCGCTTGACATCCTCAAGAAACCGGGATACTTTCTACCGCCTCTATGGACGGCATAATATTCCAGGCTTGGGCGACAATATCACTAAGCCAGCGTCGTTGTGCCTGATCTAAGACACTATCTTCCGCTAGCACTTCGGCGGTCAGCTCGTCTAGGGACTGTCCCTGAGAACGGGCAATCTGAATGACACCGGCAATTGCCGCTGCCACTAATTCTTCATTCACTGGTTTTTGACGGAGAGCCGCCATTTCTTGCGGACTAACTGGGATGGGATAATTCATGGCGAGTTAACGAAAGCACCCTAATTGACTGACAATGAGAAGTGTGTAAACTTTTTTTACTAATATTAAATCAATCAGTACCCGGAAGTGTAGCGTATTTTGCTTCAAGTCACCTCCGTCATCTTGCGTAATTCCTCAGCGAATCAGATCACTCCGATGAAAGAACTTCTCTACGTAGAAATACCGAACCCCGATACCGACGCTGTTCGCGCTTGGTTGCAGCAGGACTGGCACTTTGAGCTGGGGAAGAAGACGATAACCCCGGCTGGTATCCTAGTGCAAATTGAACCTCAGCCATTAGCCAATTCATCTACACCGATTGGGGTTCCGATTCCGGAAATCTCCATTTTTGTGTGGTCGGTGCAGCGAACCACCTACTTGAAAGCCTTTCGCGGTGGCGATCGCGCCATCGCCGGAGAACGGCAATTGCTGCGGAAGCTGACGGCGGATTTACGCGATCAGTTTCCCTATCGCTATCCTGAACCCCCAGAGGTGGATTTATCGCAACAGTCTATCTTTGAGGCATTAGCACCCTATTATCCCCAGACGGTTCATTTCTTCCAAAAAATGCCCAAAGGGGAATATGACCTCAACCGCGTCTATTGGTGGGAGAAACGATGGCGCGAAGGGGTGCGGCATCCGCAGCAGCCTAAACAGGTTGTATTTAAGACAACCGAGGAACCGACACAGCTTCTAGGAAGCAGCCGATCAAAGTCCACCTATGACCTGATTTATATCGGTGGCGCCCTGGGAGTCATTCACGCCGCTGTGATGGCACAACGGGGGTATCGAGTCCTACTGGTAGAACGGTTACCCTTTGGGCGCATGAACCGAGAATGGAATATTTCCCGGGCTGAGTTTCAGAGTCTCATCGACTTGGGGTTGTTTACGCTGGATGAGTTTGAAGCCATGATCGCTAGAGAATATATCGATGGCTTCAACAAATTCTTCGATGGCAATAATCCTCCTCATCTAAAAGCACCTGTATTACATACACCAACAGTGCTGAATGTGGCAATTGATTCAGAGAAATTGTTACAACTGTGTGGAGAAAAGTTACAAAAAGCGGGCGGCGACATCTGGGATGAGACGGAGTTTATCCGGGCGGAGATCACGCCAGAGGAAGTTGTCGTCAGTCTACAGCATCTGCCCAGCCAAACCTCTCGACAAGCCAGAGGACGACTGTTAGTCGATGCCATGGGTACCGCCTCTCCCATCGCTTGGCAACTGAATGGGGGCAGAGCTTATGATAGCGTCTGCCCCACCGTCGGTGCGGTGATTGCCAGTGGATTTGAGCCAGGGGTGTGGGATTCTAACTATGGAGATGTTCTCAATAGCCACGGCGACATCTCCCGGGGACGGCAGTTGATTTGGGAACTGTTTCCGGCGGCGGAGGAGGAACTGACGATCTATTTGTTCCATTACCATCAGGTGCATCCTGAGAACCCTGGTTCTTTATTAGAAATGTATGAAGACTTTTTTACAATTCTGCCAGAGTACCGCCGCTGCGACATGGAAAAGCTGGTGTGGAAGAAACCCACGTTTGGCTATATTCCCGGACATTTTAGCCTAGACAGTCGCGATCGCACGGTGGCGTTTGATCGGCTAGTTGCCATTGGGGATGCGGCTTCGCTGCAATCGCCTCTAGTGTTTACGGGATTTGGTTCCCTGGTGCGGAATCTGGATCGCTTAACCGACTTACTCGATACCGCCCTGCGCCATAATCTTCTAACTGCCAACGATTTAAACCAAATTCGCGCTCATCAAAGCAATATTTCTGTTACTTGGCTTTTTTCCAAAGGCATGATGGTACCCACCGGGCGTCATTTGCCTCCCCAACGGATTAACGCGATGCTGAATACCTTCTTTGGGCTTTTAGCTGATGAACCGCCAGAGGTGGCTGATACCTTTATTAAAGACCGTTTTGATTGGTTAACCTTCAACCGACTGGCATTAAAAGCCGCTAGACGGAATCCTGCCCTGATTTTTTGGATTTGGGATATGGCAGGGGCAAAGGATTTCTTACGTTGGATCGGTAGCTATTTCACGTTTACTCGACATGCTGTAGTGAGTGGATTCCTCAAAGGATGGTTCCCTGATCTGATTCATCGGTTACAACCGTGGATTGAGCCGCGTTACCCAGGACTATGGTTACGATTGTTAGCCCAACGTTATGCGATGACATCGGGGATGGGACATCCGGAATTGGTACAGCGTGAGGCATCGAATCAAGATGAATTAGTGACCCATTCGGGTCAAAAGAAAGCCTTTGATTCTTGAGGGTTCATAATGCCAAGGGCGCACGTCGGTCATTGGTGTCAACTTAAGCGCTAAAAGCAGGGGGAGCAGG
>CAZNNK010000130.1:0-10626 GCA_964574085.1 uncultured Coleofasciculus sp. | reverse complement strand
GGATAAACATATTTGTTATACCAAGTAGTTGAATCTGTAAGAACTTAAGGAAATTAGCGATGAAATTGTACGGGGGCGAGGTGATAGAAAGCGTCATCATTAAATGGGGGCTGCTGAATAAGTGTTGTGGTGGGGAGAGGGAATTGGAGGAGCTGGGGGAGCTGGGGGAGCTGTTAACTGTTCAGTTATTTCTGCCTTCTTGCACTAGTAAGCTTTTGTCTTCACTATTGCCTATTGCCCATTGCCTATTTCCTGGCGCGTGGCGCTATAAAATGCTCCGTTGGCGATAACTCTACCCATTTTTTGATACTCCCGTCGAGTCGCCCAGAGCAGGTGATTCATGGCGATCGCACTCCCGTCATCGGCGGCTAGGAAGGCGGCGGCTAGGGCGATGTTGCGGATGTTGCCTCCGGCAATCTCGAAGCGTTCTGCCATTAAGTCTAGGTTGAGATCCTGGCTGCGGGGGGTGTCTTGGGGCCAGATTTTTTCCCAGATGCGACGGCGTTCTTTTTGGTTGGGGAAGGGGAATTCTAGGCTGAAGTGCATCCGCCGAATGAAGGCGTCATCGAGGTTTCCCTGGAGGTTAGTGGCGAGGATCACCATGCCTTGGTAGGCTTCCATGCGCTGGAGGAGGTAGCTGATTTCGATGTTGGCGTAGCGATCGTGGGAGTCGCGGACTTCGCTGCGTTTGCCGAAGAGGGAGTCGGCTTCGTCGAAGAAGAGGATGGCGTTGCTGGTTTGGGCTTCGTCGAAAATTCGAGATAGGTTTTTCTCGGTTTCGCCGATGTATTTACTGACGACGCTGGAAAGGTCTATTTTGTAAAGGTCTAGTCCTAATTCTCCGGCGATAATATCGGCAGCCATTGTTTTACCGGTACCGGGAAGACCGGCGAAGAAAACATTGAGTCCTTTTCCCATGGCTAACTTGCGATCGAATCCCCAGTCTTCGTAGATGAGGGCGCGGTATTTGAGGGTGTTACAAATTTCCCGCAAGATTTGCAGTTGGTCGGTGGGGAGAATTATATCATTCCATTGATAGTGGGGAGTCACTTTTTGGGCGAGTTTGCTGAGTTTGCGGTTGGACTGGAGGCGACAAGCTGCATAAAGGTGGCTCATTGTCAACTGTTTTTCGTCTGGTTCTTGCCACTGGGCGAGGTTGCGGGCGGTGGTTACGGCGTCTTCGATTTGACCGCCACTAAAGCGGAATTTACTGGCTAATTCTTGCAGTTGGGTTTGGGAATCATTGGGTGGGTTGCCGTTGAGGGTTTGCTGCCAGAGTTGGACGCGATCGCGCGTGGTAGGATCAGGAAGTTCGACGCGCAGGAAGCTGATATTTCTGAGGGCATCTGCGGGTTCCCAGGTGACGTTTCCGGCGAGGAAGGTGAGGGGAAGCGGTTGGTCTGAGAGGTGGTGTAGGAGTAAGGTTAGCCAAGGGTGTTTGTCGGCTTCGAGGAGGCGATCGAAGTTTTGCCAGTAGAGAGCGGCTTGTTGTAAAATTGCTTCGCGATAAATTAGGTTGATTGTGGTCTGAAATTCTCTAAGGTCAAGGTTGAGTAGCTGTTCTCCATCAACAACCAATAATCCTTTACCGAGTTGATTGCAAATTGCTGCGGCAGTAGTTTGTTTGCCCACACCGTAAGATCCTTGGAAGTAGAAGATTAAGGGAGTTGCTGCTTTTTTAGTAATTAGTTTGCTGAAGCGTTGTTTAAATTCAGTGGGGAGGAGTAAGTCTTCTAGCTGGACTTGGGGAGTTTGCTGGCTTGTATAAAGGCTGATTTGCGAGTCGATTTCGTTGCTGTCGAGTAAATAATTGACAATGCGTTCCTCGATTTTGAGGCAGGGTAAGAGCATCTCAATTAGGCTTGACATAAGGACTCAGAGGAATTTAAGGTAGAGTCAATGAAACCAGAGGAAAGAACTCGAATCATATAATCGTTATCCATAGCAGTCCGTTTCATTTTTTGCCGGAGACTACGTTGGTAAGTTTGTTCGCGATTGAGAACATTAAGAGCAATGCGTCGGAGTAGAGAAAAATTCCGGGGACTGTGGAAGGAACGAATACGGCAAGAATCTTCTGCGAAAGTACAATTCCCGAGTCCAATGAGCCTGGTTTTCAATACCCCAATGTTTGCGGATAGCTCGACCTAAAAATAGGGCGTCACTGTGTAAAGAAGTCAGATAAAACTGAACATCACGAGTAGTGTGATTCCAAAGACGGCGCACCCGGACAACCATAACAACGCTTTGAATTCCTACCCAAAGTCGGGGTTGGTAAAGTTCGCCAATAGCAGAAACTGGACCCCCTAATTGTCTTTCCGTCTATGGGAATTATATCTCCTCCCATCTCGGTCACCAGAGTTTCTACCCATTTGCGAAAGCAACGATTCAATTCTTCTGGGTTGATGAACTCTCGCTACCCGTCGGAAGGTGTCATCGGAGGGAATTCCGTTTGGTAGTGCTAAAAACTCTTCTAACCACTGCTGCTTACTGATCCCGTAATTTTCAATATCTTCCCACCCTTGCGCTCCGGCGATGACGGCAAGAATCGCAATCACTAAAATATCGGTGAGTTGATGTTTCTTTGTTCGCTCTACTCTTGGATCTCTTATGGAGCGAAAAATTCTTAACTAAACTCTGTTGAACAACTTCAATTGATACGGCTTCTTTTAGCTTTGGCTGATGACGATTACTTTTCTTGGCTTGCTCCAATTGAGTTTCAAATCCTTCAGACATAAAGCTTCATTCCTGGAGTTGTAAGGGTGAGCGCATTGCTGTAATCTCACTTATGTAAGCTAGCTATGTCAAGTACATTTTTTATCGGTTTGCTTGTGCAAGTCAGGTTGACCCATATCTAGGGCGCGATCGCAAACTTTCTGAATCTCAAATGACTTTGAGTTTTGTCAAGTACAATTTATACTAAATTAGATGAGCTTACCCTGGATTTTGAGGTATTTACTCAGCAGTGGTGGTTAGGTTAGTAAATGTAGTGTGGATTTCTTGGTCAGATAAGGGTGTTGCGGCGGCTGCCCAGCGGGGTACGCCAATGGGTTTGGCGAGGAGTTGGTTTAGTTCGGGTTCGGAGATGTAGAGTCCTTGAAATTCTACATCGGTTGATTGGAGTTGTTGCAGTCGCTGGAGTTGGATTTGTATGAGCAAATCAATGCGTTCTAGCTCTGCTAGTAAGTGTTGTAAGGAGGTTTGGTAGTATTTCATTGTATCGTTTCATTTGTGTTAGGTATAATTTTGTTGGGTTTCTCGTTCTGTGAAGTACTCTTGGCTCAACGATGTATAGAGTTCGGAGATTACCTGTTGCAATAATTCAGGCGACTGTTTGATTTTGTCTTCTATATTTATTAATTCATTGATAATTTCTGGGAGGCATTTTTATAGGTTTGACTCAGAAAATATGGCTTCGAGCATTTTGGGGATTTCTGCTTGAATGTCTTCGCTAATTTCGATTTGTTCTAGTTGCTGATTTAATTCTGCTTCGAGGTAAGTTATTGCTTCTTCTTCTGTTCTTTCTAAGGAAGTAATTGCAGTTAGTGCAACTTTCTTCTTTTCGCCAGTGAGGTTAAAAATGAGAAAATCTCCAGTGGGAATATTTTGATTTTCAGGAATGAGAAAGTAGCGCGATCGGGTGTAATTTATCCAAAGGAAACATTTATTTTTGCTGTTCATAAAAATTTATAATGGTTAATTCCTACAGCTTAGCTGTCCATGCTTTATGCGTCACTACGCTTATCAATCAATATTCATATTATTTTAGAGACCGAGTTGCATGATAGTGGTTTGAAGGATTCCTCACACGAACTAAATGGATAGTTTGATTACTTCTAGGTACATTGATCGGGGTTCTCGTACCATCGTCATTATGAATAATTATATTGACGTTAAGCTCTCTGGCAATAATTGACGGTGTTATATCTCCGACTTCATCATCATAGGAACCTGGTGTTGCAATGGTATTGGCAATTGCATCACGATCCATATCTTGAGCGGGAATATATTGACTATCTTCATTTGTTACTCTCTCAGCAATGAATCTACGAAATTCATTAGCATTGGAAACATTATCTGGACGAATATCCATCTCTATTAGTGCATTAAATAAACAATCACCATCTGGGGCAATTGGTACAAATTCTAAACCCTGGCTTTGTAAAGAGTTGATTTGAGCTTCTCTAGGAGCGTATGGACTTTCTTGTACCTCGCTATCATTTTTGCTTGTCGTGATAAATTTCTCTTTGTCACCCAAACTAGACAAATGTACATCTGTATCTATGTCCCTATCAGGATCTCTATCTGAAAAGGTTTCCTGTAGGGTATTTTCTTGAGGGTTACCCAGACTCCGCACTTCAATTTGAAGTACAATAAGCTACATATCCAATCAAGGGAAAAAGTCTGAAAAATTTAACCCTTGAATATCTTTTCAGGAAACCGTAATTCTTTTGGAGATTCTTGTGAGTTTTTTTAAGCAGCAGAAATTGAAGAGTATCTACTTATCTCAAGGTATCAACCCTCAGTCAAGTGAGTATTTATGCTTAGTGCTTTCGAGAGCGAATCCGTAACCTGCTGTACTACATTTTGAAGTGCGGAGTCTGGGCTAAAAACGTGGTGGCAGGAACAAGGAGATATTTCACCCCTTCAGCGGTTGAGTCAATTCATTGAAGAGATTTTGCTGGGTGAAGTGACTCAAGCCGATAATAGTTCTCCAGCAAACCTGGTCGTTTTTATTGATGAAATTGACATCGTTTTGAGCTTAAATTTTCCAGTGAATGACTTTTTTGCTCTGATTCGCTCCTACTATAACCAGCGCAGTATCAATCCAGAGTATCAACGTTTAACATGGGTTCTCTTGGGAGTCGTCACCCCCTCAGATTTAATTACTGATTACTACAGAACCCCCTTTAATATTGGTCAGGCGATTCAACTGGAGGGCTTTAAAGAGCATGAAGCCCAACCTTTGCTGCAAGGATTGACTGGCAAAGTGAGCAGTCCTCAAACCGTTCTCAAAGAGATTTTATCCTGGACAAGTGGTCAGCCTTTTTTGACCCAGAAGCTCTGTAAACTGATCCGTAGTGCTTCAGTGGGTATCCCGACTAACAGAGAAGCTGAATGGATAGAAAATTTAGTGCGATCGCGGGTTATCGAGAATTGGGAATCTCAGGACGAACCCGAACATTTGAGAACCATACGCGATCGCCTCCTCAATAGTAAGCGATCGGTTCAGCTACTAGAACTCTATCGACACATTTTACGTCAAGCAGAAGTCGCCTCAGTGGATAGTCCAGAAGAAAGGGAGTTGCTTTTGTCGGGAATAGTTATTAAGAAACAGGGTTCTCTGAGAGTCCATAACCGTATTTATGAATTGATCTTTGACCAGAGTTGGGTTGATCTGCACCTCAACCCAAACTCTTAGATATTAGATCCCCGACTTCTTTGAGAAGTCGGGGATCTCAAAGCGGGCACTAATCCGGGAAAGCGAATCCGGTTCTGGGATCGCGGATAAACAACCCCAGCACTAATGAGTCCATCACCGTGTCCCATACGGGGTTCAAACGCTCTGCATCATCTACCCAGTAGTCATAAGTAATCAAACATTGAACGCCAGAACCTAACCCAATGCAGATGCGGGAATAGGCGTCGCGGTTTTCGTTAGGGTCAATAAATTTGAATTGAGTCCAAACGATGCGGGCGGTTTGGCGCTTTAGTTCTATGATTTCCCCCTTCTCCGTTATATTCCGCTCATCATCCCGAACGACTCGCTTTAACAGGGAAACCAGGGGAAAATCAGCCCAGTCGCCTGGGGGGAGTAGATTATAGGACGCTTCTAAGCGACAATCATCGTTCGGCGGCTTGTTGTCCAGAAACCGAAACGACTTGGTATCCGGTTCAAAATGCCAATCTTCGGGAACATCAAAGCGCAATGCTCCTCGCCCTGCTACGAAGATCCGATGTCCTGGCTTGGATGTCCAGTTGTGGTCTTCTTTTAGCTCTAGGGTTTCCTTGATCCATTGGAGATTGTGCTTTTTGCGCTTAGCCATAGCCGCTCGCCTAGATGAAAACCACATTTAACTTAACTTATTATGACAGATGGTAACACTATCCCCGGTTTCTAGAGATGGTGCATGAGAGCAAAAGTAAGCTGGGGAAGCTGGGGGAGATGGTTAGTTACAGCGTTTTCTGTGTAAGTGAGCTACATAGATCCCCGACTTCTTCAGGAAGTCGGGGATCTGGCAAAGGATAGACTGTATCTCATTAACCACCAAATAGGCTGTATTTGTGCCATGCAGCACTAACGTGCGACGTTTCTACCGCATTTGAGTTACTTCCCCTCTATGGATGGAGGCGAACAAAAACTGATACGCTCACGCACTAGCCGAAAGACACCGAAATCCTTATTCTGGATGAATGGCGGTGAGTGAGACTGATCAGTGCTGAGGACAAGTAGCTAATGGGACGAATCTTTATTTCTGCCGGACACGGAGGAATTGAACAAGGGGGACGCGATCTAGGGGCGATCGCAGGCGGTACAACGGAAGCTCAACAGATGATTCTGCTGCGGGATCAGATTGTCCCGGAGTTGCGATCGCGTGGCTTTGAGGTTCTCTCTGTCCCCGATGATTTGAGTTCCACTGAATCGATCCAATGGATTAATGCGCGTTCTCGCCCTGGTGATGTGGCGCTGGAAATTCATGCGGGTTCTTCCCCCAATCCCAGTGTTCGAGGGACGGCGGTTTACTATATCGCCAATAACACCGAACGCAAAAATCATGCGGAACTGATCCTCCTCGCCCTGCTGCGACGCCTTCCCCAATTGCCAAACCGAGGCGCGAAAACCGATACGGCGACAGGGATGGGTTTTCTGTCATTCACCCGTGATACCATTCTTCCTTCGCTGCTGATGGAGGTTGGCTATCTCACCAATCCAGAGGATCGCTTTATTATTCAAAATCGCCGCCGTGAGATGGCGTTAGGGATTGCAGATGGACTAGCGGCGTGGAGTCGGGCGGTTTCGGGAACGGAACCGGGAGGAAATGGAACAGATGTTACCTATCCACCTATTAATATTAGGATTAATAATCAAACCTATGGAGAGCAGGGGATTATTGTTAATAACAATGCCTATATTCCGATTGACTTAGCCGATCGCTTGGGTATCGATTTAAGCACAGTCCCAGGAATTCGCCGCCTCCAGTATCGGGGAGTGGTTTACGTCAAAGCGATTGAATTGCGAGACTATGATGTCTCTGTCGGTTGGGATGCAGCGACACGCACAGTAATTTTGCGCTCAATTTTGCAAATTTGTCCGGGTCAACTTGACCGAATTATGGCACATGGGAATACGTCGGAAGTGCAGTTAATGATGTTCCTCAAAGCCAATAATGAAGACGCCCTGGCTCAGTTTCCGGACTTACCCAAGCTTTACCGCGAAGAAGCCGCCATTGAGGGGGTGAATTATGATATTGCCTTTTCTCAAGCCATGGTGGAAACAAATTTCCTCCGTTTTGGCGGCGACTTGAAACCTAGTCAAAATAACTTTGGCGGTTTAGGATCAGTCGGGGGTGATCCGGAGGGGGCGACATTCCCCAGCGCCCGATTAGGCGTTCGCGCCCATATTCAACAATTAAAAGCCTACGCCAGTTTAGAACCCTTGGTACAAGAAGTCGTTAGTCCCCGGTTTCGCTTTGTCACTCGTGGAATTGCGCCCCTCGTCCAGCAGTTGAGCGGACGGTGGTCAGCTGACTTGAATTATGGCGATCGGATTATGGCTGTTCTCCGCCGTCTCTATGAATCAGCCGGGTTTTTCTAAGGGAACTCTTAACAGGGAACAGTCACGCTCATTCAGCGGAAAATTATCTTACATTGCTTAAGATCCCCGACTTCTTGGTTAAAAGTCTGATTGCTGAATAAATTTGATTTAGAAGTCGGGGATCTACTGGATTGGCGAGTAATCATGTCTGTAGTATGACTTAGACCCACAGAATCATTTATTTCCTGGCGTCCAAGATTGCATCGGGTACTTCCTCTAAAAGACAAGGGAATTTCTGTCAACAGGGGATGCACCCATAAGTTACGACCAATCTAAAACTTTAGTCACTTCCTGAGTTAAGGTCATGGGGTCAAAGGGTTTAGCAATCACTCCCGCAATACCCAATTGGTTAAATTGAGTGATGTCATTGTTAAACACTTTTGCCGTCAGTAAAATTACGGGAATTTCTTGAGTGCTGGGAGACTTTTGCAACTCTTTATATAGGGTCAACCCATCCATATCCGGCATCATCACGTCCAAGAGAATCGCATCAGGGTGTTCAGTTTGAGCTAACTGTAGTCCTTTTTTGCCGGATTCCGCCGTGATCACTTGCCAGTTGCTCATCGTTTCTAGACAAGCTTGGATCACTAAGCAAAGGTTAGGCTCATCATCAATGACCAGGATACATTTGGTAGACATAAATCAAAATAGTTTTGAGGGTTGATTGTGTAAAAGCAGGTTTAATGATTATCGTTTTGTCGATCGCATCTTACTCAAGCTGCCTCAACTGAATAAAATAGCTTTGGGTTTTCCTTGTGTTGGGATAGATGTCACCACTAAGAGTTTTTACCCTGATGTTAACTCAACCTGCCCAGATGAAGTGATAGATTAACTTAACTAAGGGGAAAAGGCAATGTAAAATAAAAACGACTGCCCTCGCCACCCCCACTTTCTACCCAAATTTTACCGCCGTGTTGTTGCACGATACTACGACAGATGGTTAATCCTAAACCTGTTCCTCCCTTGCTGCGGGAGTCGGAAGCATCTACCTGTTGAAATCGTCCAAAAATAGTCTCTAGTTTGTCCGCCGGAATCCCCCGCCCTTGATCCTTAACTTCAAATAAAACGCGATCGCCTAAATTTTGTACCCGAATCGTTACCGTACTCTTGGGTGGGGAAAATTTAATCCCGTTACTTAACAGATTCACTAAGGTTTGAATAATCCGATCAGGTTCTGCCCAAATTTGTACCGATGTGGGGACAATCGTGAGCGTGATTTGATTTGCCTCAGCCAAGGCTTGTAATGGTTCAACCGCCTTTTGGATCAGTGTTTCAGCATCACACCACTGCTTGACAAATGTCACTTTATGGGTTTCTAATCGATCTAAATCCAGAATATCATTCACCAAACGCACCAAACGCTCTGTATCTTGAGCGGCAATTTTTAACATTTTTTTGGCGGTTTCGGGTTTATTGTTCAAGACACCCGACGCTAGTAAACCTAAAGAACCGCGAATCGAAGTCAGGGGGGTGCGAAGTTCGTGGCTAACCACCGAGATAAACTCGTTTTTCATTTGTTCAATCACCCGGCTATCGCTAATATCTTCCGCAATTCCCGCCACTCGCACCACCTCACCCGATTCATTTTTTATTGGAAAGCCGCGATCGCGAATCCAACGTACCGATCCATCCGGTCGCACGATGCGATATTCTTGTTTATATTGACCCTGAACAATCCTATCAAAAAATACTGTCTCGACTCGCTGTCGATCCTCTGGATGAATCGCATCTATCCAGTCCCGAAAATTTCCATACAAGCGTTCACATCGGCGTCCCCAAATCAGTGCATACGCCGGACTTACATAAATCAATTGAGTCTTCTCCGGGTTGGATATCCAAAACACATCTTGGATATTTTCCGCCAACTGACGAAACTTTTCTTCACTGTCTCGTAGGGCGATTTCGGCTTGTTGACGTTCAAACAGTTCCTGCTGTAAGCGTTCATTTGCCAAACACAGCGCCGTGGTTCGCGCTGCAACTCGCATTTCCAGTTCATCGTTTGCTTGTTGTAAGGCGAGTTCGACTTGTTTGCGATCGGTAATATCGATGACTGTGCCTAACATTCGCACGGCTTTACCCTCAGTATTATAGAAAAACTTGCCTTTTCCTTCCATCCAATGAACTGTCCCATCTGACCAAACTACTCGAAATTCATGATGATAGTCTTGGTGATGTGCCAAGGCGTCGTTAATCGCTTGGGTTATGGATTGGCGATCATCGGGATGAACACAAGCTTCAAAGGTGCTATAAGTCCCATCATAAGTACCAGGAACCAGACCAAATAACTGTTCGTGACTTTTTGACCAAATCACCTGATTTGTGAGCATATCCCAGTCCCAAGACCCCATTTTCGCCGCTTCCATGGCTAAACTTAGTTGCTCATCTCGTTCTTTGAGCATAGTTTCAACCCGAATGCGTTCCTCAATTTCAGCTTGCAGAAAATGATTACTTTGAGTTAATTGGGTGGTGCGTTCTTGGACTCGCTGTTCGAGTTGGTCATTGGTTTGACGTAAGGTTTCTTCGATCTGCTGGCGACGGCGAATTTGCTGGATCAGTAGTTTATAAACGCCCAGGATTAAACTAAAACTCAGAACGTAGCCAACAGCCCCCATGAGGAGGATATACTGCGTGTTGCTGTTGTTGGGGATCATCATCAATAAGCTGTTTCAGGGTTTGTCGGATACTGTCTTGCTTAATAGTACTAAGGCTAATCCCAATCCACCCGTAATAATTCGGCGTTTAAAGGTCGATTGCATAAGTTCCGTTATTGGTGAGATAGGGCGGGTTTTGTTGTTCCGTTATTGGTGAGATAG
>CAZNNK010000129.1:0-10642 GCA_964574085.1 uncultured Coleofasciculus sp. | reverse complement strand
ATAAATCGGTTCGCTCATGGCTGTTACTGTACCACACCGTGTTAGAAAGTGCTGTATCAGCCCCCTTCAACCCCTTAATATTTTCCGTTAACAACGTGCCAGCCCAGAATAAATCCCGATGCAGCCATGACTCATACTCACTCTGATGATTCAAAATCGCCCGTATCGCTTTCTCTGCTTTCTTCGGCTTTTGCTGGGTAATCAACAACAACAAAACCTCTCGCCAATGCGGATCATGCAGATGCTCTCGAATATGATCGAGAATAATATCAAAATCACCCTCATTATCCGCTTGATAGTCAATCTCCTGAGCGCACAAATATTCCTGAAACGTCTTATGCACAAAGGCATAATAATCTTGCCCTTGTTCATTCAATAATCCCGTGCGTTCTCGGATAAAATTGACAAACCGCTCCGCCTCTTTCTTTGCCTCATAGCGTTGAATCTGTTTCAGCGTCTGAATCTCTCGACTCAACTGATCAATCAAATCATCCTTTTCAATTAGCGTTCCGCCCTCTTTATCCTCACTACTGCCTTGGGTATGAATCCAATATGCCAGGATTTCCATCAACCGCCGTAAATCATCCAACTCCAGATACTTTAATTCCGTCTGATTCGTCAGTTCTTTATTCGCATCCCAGGAGGTTAATAGGGTTTCCACTGCCTTATCATACAGCTTGTACCGTTCTTTCGGTAAATGAGCTTGATAGCGGTGAATTAGGGCAATAATCGTTAACAGCAGCGGATTTCGTGCCAGTAATTGAATCCGAGGATTATCGGACAGTGCCGTTCTTAAACTCTGTTTACGCCGCTCGGCTTCTGCTTTATCAGGAACGCGGCTATCATACCAACGGTTAATAAACTCCTCAATCTGGTCATCATTAAAAGGTTGTAACTGATAGTGAGGAAACTCCTGGGTTTTAAAGAAATCTCGCTTATATCCCGCCGGACGAGAGGTAATAATCGCACGATTTTGGTTATATTGTCCCAGAAAATTCTCAATCCGTCGCACCACCTGATAACGTTTGCCTTCTTCGGCAACTTCATCCAAGCCATCTAATAAAATCAGCGCCCGTCCGTCTTCTAACCAATAGTTTAAAAATCCCTCTGGCAAGGGTTTAACTGCCATCGTATCTTCAGAAAACTGCCGCGCATAATCGAGAATACTGATATCTGGTTGTCGAGCCAAGTCGCGAATTTTAATTAAAATTGGTAGCCAATCTATAGTGGTATTTAACCCTAATGCATTGTTCCTACTATCTCTATTGTGTAATTCTCCTATCTCCCCCCTTTTTAAGGGGGGCTGGGGGGGATCTAAATGGTTAACCACAGCGGAATCAGTCGAGACATAATGTTGCTGCGCCAGCATCACAGCAAAATAACTCATTAACGTGGTTTTACCTGAACCGGGCGCACCTAACAGCACAACTTTTTTCTGACGTGGAGACTCCATCCCTCCACCGAACAATTGTTGTGCATTAAACCGTCTACCTACACGGTTTTCTAACTCCACTCGTTTTCCTTGTTCGCGAAGCAAATCCAGTTGACGATTCTCAAATGAACCATGTTCTGAGAAATAGAAACTATGCCATTTTTGCCGTTCTTCCACGACATCCGGCATAACGAAAATTTGGGCAAGATGTTCAGACTTTTCTATCTCTTGTCCAGCAACGGAAATCCCGGCAAACTTAACGTCATCAAACCAATTAACCAATTGCTGACAATAATCAGCTTTCGCTACCTGAAATCTTAAATACTCCGTCGTTCGCTGAAAATAAGTGCGAACAAATACCTCCATCCACGGCTGAACCAGAGACTCGTTGATCTGGTTCATCTTAGAATCCTGTTTTGCCGCTTGTTTAAAGGCAGCGACTAAATAATCAACATCTGGCGTTCCTTGATTATTCAGGGGTTTCTGTAACTCGGCTAATCCCGCCCCCTTAAAAAATTTGGTTAAAAACTGACCGATAAAAGCGGGGGGACAGCTATAGAATAATAATAGTCGGTGTTGTTCCTGTGCTGTTTTCGTCGCCGCGTTTAAAGCTTTGTCTAAATCTTGAGGATTGAGTTTACTGCGAACTCCGGTGAGTAATGTTTCGGCAATCTTTAAGGTGGCAAATTCGCCTAACCATCCACCAAGCATGATTGATACGGGTTCCATCTCTGATTTGAGCAATCGCCTTTAGTTTAGTTGTTATTATGGCTTACTGGATTCGGGGCAGACAGCCAACAGAACGGGGAATGGTACTGACTTAATCTGGCTTTGTCGTCGGCTAGTGCAAGAAGGCAGAAGGCAGGAGGCAGGAGGCAGAAGGGCAGAAAGCTTATACCATAAGATTTTGCACCTTTTTTAACTGGAGAGTTACTTCCGCCGCGCTGGTCTAGATGCGCTAAAGCGCTTACTACAAACCTGCCGACCTAGGCTAAAATGTAAAGCAATGTAAATGTATTGTCTTTTACCAGACACCATCGCAGTAGACTGAAGAATGAAACTGCTAACTCCATCTCAAGTAATGGAGTCGAAGAGGAAGGCTATGGGGATCGCCACAATTAACCCAGCAACGGGAGAAACGCTCAAAACCTTTGAGCCACTAGATCAGGAGTCGATAGAAGCCAAACTCACCCTGGGACAACAGGTGTTTGAGTCGTACCGGAAGACGCCAATGGCGCAACGGGCGAACTGGCTGAATGCGGCGGCGGATATTCTGGAACGGGATAAGGTCAAGTTTGGTCAACTGATGACCTTGGAAATGGGCAAACCGATCAAAAGTGCGATCGCGGAGGTGCAGAAATGTGCCTGGGTTTGCCGTTACTACGCTGAAAACGCGGCGACGTTTTTGGCAGATCATCAGATTGCCACCGATGCTAGCCAGAGTTTTGTCCGCTATCAGCCCTTAGGGATTATTCTAGCGGTCATGCCGTGGAATTTTCCGTTCTGGCAAGTGTTTCGGTTTGCCGCACCCGCGTTAATGGCGGGGAATGTCGGTATCCTGAAACATGCCTCGAATGTGCCGCAATGTGCTTTGGCAATTGAGGACATTATAAAGGAAGCAGGGTTTCCGGAAGGGGCATTCCAAACCTTATTAATTGGGGCGAGTCAAGTTGAAGCCATTGTCAGTGACTCCCGGATTAAAGCCGCTACCTTAACCGGAAGTGAACCCGCAGGCGCATCATTAGCCGCTACTGCTGGGAAACACCTGAAGAAAACCGTGTTGGAACTTGGTGGAAGTGATCCATTTATTGTCCTGGAAAGCGCCGACTTAGACGCCGCCGTTACCACCGCTGTTACCGCCCGGATGCTGAATAATGGTCAATCCTGCATCGCCGCTAAACGCTTCATTTTAGCCGATGCGATCGCAGATGAGTTTGAAAACCGTTTGGTTGAAAAATTTAAAGCCCTGAATGTGGGTGATCCAATGGAGGAAACCACCAATATTGGACCCTTGGCAACGCCCAGCATTCTCCAAGAATTAGATCAACTGGTACAAGCTTGTATCGCCAAAGGCGCTAAGGTTATGATTGGGGGCAAACCCTTAGATCGTCCGGGTAATTTTTACCCCCCCACCATCTTGGCGGACTTTCCTCCAGGAACTCCCGCCGATAGCGAAGAATTTTTTGGACCGGTGGCGTTATTGTTTAGAATTCCTGACATTAACGCGGCAATTGCTAAAGCCAATGCGATTCCGTTTGGTTTAGGGGCGAGTGCGTGGACAACGGACGAAACCCAAGCCCAACGACTCATTGACGAGATTGAAGCTGGGGCTGTCTTTATCAATGGATTAGTTAAATCTGACCCCCGCTTACCCTTTGGCGGGATTAAGCGCTCCGGCTATGGACGAGAATTAGGAGTACAAGGAATTCACGAATTTGTCAACATTAAAACTGTTTGGGTGAAATAGTTAAGAACTATGGACGGAACACGACCGTAAAGGCTATTGTTAAAAAAACCGAATTTTAACAATAGGATTTTGATCCTTAGCTTTGAATTTTTACCGGGGATAGCTAACAGCCAGTCCTAGCTTTAGCCCCCTCTAACTTGTCCTGCTTAAATGACAGCAGGCATGAATTTCAACAAAATTAGGACATCGCGCTAACCATCAAACGATAACCAAAGAAAATTAAGGGGAAAATTGAGATGGGCGAAATGAATACAGCCGACATGCTAGTCAGATGCCTAGAAAATGAAGGCGTCGAATATGTGTTTGGATTGCCGGGAGAAGAGAACTTGCATGTGTTAGAAGCACTCAAGCACTCCTCCATTCAATTCATCACCACCCGCCATGAACAAGGGGCAGCCTTTATGGCGGATTTGTATGGGCGTTTAACTGGAAAGGCGGGCGTCTGCCTTTCGACATTAGGACCAGGGGCAACCAACTTAATGACGGGGGTAGCTGATGCTAACCTCGATGGTGCCCCGGTGGTAGCGATTACGGGACAAGTGGGAACCGATCGCATGCATATCGAATCCCACCAATACTTGGACTTGGTGGCAATGTTTGCCCCGGTTACCAAGTGGAACACGCAAATTGTCCGTCCCAGCAATACCTCGGAAATTGTCCGTAAAGCCTTTAAGCTGGCGCAAAGTGAGAAACCGGGCGCAGTTCACATTGATCTGCCGGAAAATATTGCCGCCATGCCCGTTTCGGGGGAACCCCTGAATAAAGATGAACGGGAGAAAACCTATGCCTCATTCCGGAGTATTGGCAAAGCCGCCGTTGCCATCTCCAAGGCAAAAAATCCTTTAATCTTAGTCGGGAATGGGGCAATCCGCGCCCATGCAGCCGAAGCCCTGACAGAGTTTGCCACCCGGATGAATATCCCGGTGATCAACAGTTTTATGGGCAAAGGCGTGATTCCCTATACCCATCCCCTTGCCCTATGGACTATGGGATTACAACAGCGTGATCACGTTAGCTGTGCCTTTGATCAAACGGACTTAGTGATTGCGGTGGGTTACGATTTAATCGAATATTCGCCGAAGAAATGGAATCCAGAGGGCAAGATTCCGATTATTCACATTGGCGCTGCCCATGCGGAAATTGACAGTAGCTTTATTCCGTTGGTGGAAGTGGTTGGCGATATTTCCGATTCGCTGAATGAAATTATGAAACAAGCGGATCGGGAAGGCAAGGCGACACCCCATGCGGTGGAATTACGGTCTGATATTCGGGCAGATTATGAACAATATGCCAATGATGAGGCGTTTCCAGTTAAGCCGCAAAAACTCATCTATGACTTACGTCAGGTGATGGGACCTGAAGATATTGTTATCTCCGATGTCGGTGCCCATAAAATGTGGATGGCACGCCATTACCACTGCGATCGCCCTAACACTTGTATTATCTCCAATGGTTTTGCCGCCATGGGGATTGCCATGCCGGGCGCGATCGCGGCAAAATTAGTTCATCCGGATCGGAATGTCGTCGCGGTGACGGGTGATGGCGGTTTTATGATGAATTGCCAGGAACTAGAAACCGCCCTGCGAGTTGGTACCAATTTTGTCACCTTGATTTTCAATGATGGTGGCTATGGCTTGATTGAGTGGAAACAACACAATCAATTTGGTGACTCAGCATTTATTAAATTTGGCAATCCTGATTTTGTCAAGTTTGCCGAAAGTATGGGGTTAAAAGGCTATCGGGTGAATTCAGTGGCGGAGTTTATTCCCACGCTGCAAGAAGCCTTAAAGCAAGATGTACCGACGGTCATTGATTGCCCTGTAGACTATGGCGAAAATCTCCGCTTTAGTCAAAAAGCTGGGGATTTGAGTTGTAAGATGTAGGTCTTAGAACTGGCGTTTTCTGAGTGGAGTAGGGGCGATTCATGTATTGCCCCTACCCGATGGGTTTCAGTCAGACCTGAAACCTCTAAGCTGAAGTTCCCCCAAGCAAAAAATCAAAACTGCCTCACCTGGAAGGGGGGAAATCCAGTTTAAGTGTTGACAATCAAGGCTTTAATCTGCTCTTTATGGTAGGAATTCATTAAAAGCTGAGTTACAAGTTCAGGAATAAAAGCTGTATTGTGTAATTTGCAAAGTTGAACAAGTCGATTTATCAATACTGCATCTATCTTTTTTGACATTACACGCTCGGATTCAGGGAAATTGGCTATGAAAATATATTCGTCATTCTGCTTCTGCGATTGTTGTATTACATAACCAGCTTTGTAAAGCAGGTAGATCGCCGAACGTAGTTCCCCACGAGTCCGATTGTGTCCGAATACTTCAATCAAATGTTTGTTTAACTTGATATAGTTTGACTATCTCAGGTGCGCTTTGGAGGAATTTCATGAATCCTCCAAACCCCAAGTTATGCTCATCAAATGCCGAGTCAATCTCAAGCATTTCGTTTTTCAGTGTAGAGAGGCTTACGCCGTCTGGAAATTTACCAAGTACACGTTCCAGCAAATCTAGTGCGTCTTCACGCAGTTGAGTTGTTTTCAGCGAGGCAGATACACCATTAGTAGTTGATTCTTCATCAATGTAAATAAATCGATTACAAGATTTCTTGACAGCCTCGCTAAGAGCAGAACGCGGTCCAACACCGACTACAGATTTACCCAACTCTCTTAAACGCCTAAACAAAGGTGAAAAATCTGAATCTCCAGTGGCAAGCACAATCCATTCCAAATCAGGAATACGAGCCAAGTACTCCATCACATCGACAACAATTTGAATGTCAGCGGAGTTTTTACCTTTTACTGGATGATAAACGTGGACAAACTCAAAACCGAGCAAATTCAGCTCTGGCTGACGTACACTGACTGATGCAATACTGAAATCCCCATACGCTCGACGAACCACTACACGCCCTAACTCATTAGCGCGTTCTAATAACGCTTCTCCTCCATCAGCTTTCAACCAGCCTGATAGGTTTTCGACATCCAAAAAGATTGCGACTTTTTCTGCCATTTAGGATTCTGCTGAATTATTGCTGAGTTAATTTTTCTCACAGGACACCCTAATTCGCTTATTATCCGATACCCAGCGTCAGTCTATCAACAACTTCCTGAAACGGGCAATGCCACGGTTGCTATATTAAGGTTGTTAATCTTCAAGGAAATGTGAGACTATCCGTCAAGACCATGGCTATAGAATCGGGAAAAATGTACCAGTGCTTGCCTTGCTTCCCCTGCTCTCTAACCCCACCCCAACACTGATTCAGCAGCCCCTATCTACAACCCAATCTACCTGATGGGCTTCAGTTAGATCTGGAACCTCTACGCGATCGCGCATCCGTTGCATCACTGTTTCCGGCACTTTGGCAGCGCGAGAACGATTGCGCCGCAGCAATTCTTCCCAAGCGGCTTCCAGGTAAACAATGCGAATTCGTGCATGGTAGGCAGAAAATAGATTAATTAAGGACGAACGCAGTTGGCGAGAGAGATTGGTCGCATTCCAAACAAAGGATTTTTCGGCTCTCATGTAGTCTTTCGCGATCGCTCTTGCTCGCTCCGCTACAGCAGTTTGGTCATCTTTGGGAGAAATCTTCATCGCTTGTCGCAGTTCATCCAGGGAGATTACTGTCCAATCGGGAAGGTTCTCCTGAATCCAAGAGTCTTTGCCAGCACCCGGTAATCCTGACATCAGGACAACCTCGAAGCGAGTGTCATCAAAAGCAGCATAGTTGGGATCGCGATCGTCTTTTTGGAAATAGACAAATCGACTATGATCTGAGGGGAATGGTTTTGGATAAAATAAGCAATTATTCTCTTGACAATATTCTCGAAAGAACTGAACACGCTCCAGCAGTTCTAGCGGATCGTCACACACGCGACCCCGAATATCCGCTTCTGCCAAAAGTGCCAGCAGGTCGCAGCGAATCACTTGACTGGCTTTAATTACGGCACGTTGCGGGTTGGGTTTGTCCCAAAACCAGAGAGGAAGACTACCATGCTGCACCAGGGAGACAATCGCCTCCCGTTGATGAAAGGGTACGTTGAGTGACCAGAGGATTTGCCGCGCCATTTTTGCCCCTTGGCGGACATGACCCTTGGAGGTGATCCTGCCATCGGCTTCAATTTCAGTAGCCGCAGGTTTTGCCACATCATGGAGTAAGGCAGCCGCAAATAGAAGCGATCGCTCAATAGGTGGTAACTCCTGCCAAGCGGGTAATGCAATTAATGCCTCACAAACCAAGCGGGTATGGGTGAGAACATCCCCTTCTGCATGGTAACGGGGGTCTTGGGGACAATCCTGAAGGGATTGAAGCCAGTCAAACTCAGCCTGAAGCGATGCCCAATCTAGCGTCCAGTCTGGAGGCGTGGGACACCAGGGAAATGACCAGCATAAGGATTGAGAAATAGAAGAAGTCATATAACACTACATCGTAAGGTGAATGTCGCTGACTTAAGCTGGGTTTGTAGTAGGCACTTTAGTGCCAGAAGCGCTCGCATCGCTTACTACAAACTTTAAATCAGTGGCATCTTTAGCTGGAAACCCAATCACAGCTTACTGTTGCCTGTTGCCTATTGCCTGTTCCCTAGCGCGTAGCGCTATAACTGAAATAAATCGACGCCGGGACGTAGGAGATTGGGAACAATAGGGCGGTTGAGCCAATGGCTATCCGATTGCAGGATGGTGGTTGAAAAGCTAGGACGGACGTATTTGTAACGAGCAGTTACAACCGCTCCCTCTTCAACTTTGATATATAACCCTTCCATCAGGGGACTGGGGTCAGTTTGTTTGAGACTTCGCTCCACATCCAATCCCCGTTCCTCACAGGCTTGACGGAAGCGTTCTAAATGTCCTGACTCAATGAAATTCGAGTGACCCAGCAATCCCATTAGCTGCTTGTAGGATGTTAATACACCGGAAAACAGGACGGGTACGGAAACCAGGGGTAATCCGGCGAGTAACTCCTGGCGACGTTGGGTACTGAGAAACTGCTGCTGTTCAACATCTAGCACATCAAATTCTAAGAAATAATGGGGTAAGGCGTCGTAAAAGACGGTGTGTTTGGCATAGAGCCATTCGCCATAGAGGATGTAGCGATCGCCCAGAACCTGCCAAAACGTTCCAGTATGACTGTACGCCCATTGTTTGAACAAGTTAAAGTGTTTTTCTCGCTCTCCTCCAGTTAAATAATGTCCCCGGCTTTGCAATAGGATTTGCCCATCAGGAGTAAAACTGATAGCAGCATTGGCTCCATCTACTTTTTCTTCGACTACCACATATTGAGAGGCGATCGCGCTGAAAGGCACGTTATCCAAGTCTTCATCCCCCGGTTGGAGTCGTGAACCTTGGATATGAGGGGTGCGAGGGAATTTGTACATCTGCTGCTGCATCAATTGACTACTTTGAAGGGGCTGCTACCATTGGGTAATCTGAACCAAAATGCTGACACGGTTCCTGCAAAGCCTAAGATAATTGAGATTAGTGCAGAAATTATTGAAAGATGAAATTGCTGTCTGGTATGGCGGTAGTTAGCTTGTGATGGCGAGAAGCCCCACGCTTTAATTTTTAATTAAGCGTGGGATGAATCGCCAGTGTTAGCTCATAGGTATTATAATAAAGCTTAAGGAGGTGATAGAAATTGAAGCGAAGCAAAGACACGTTTAAACTGAATTACCAGTATCGGATTGTACCGAATGATCAACAAGTTTATCAGCTAAACGAATGGCTGTATAAGTTGTGCCGAATACACAACCTGATGCTAGAGGAACGGTTTAACTGGTGGGAACGTAACCGCCACTCAGTCAATGCCTGCCCAATTTTTGTCACTCATTTACCAGAGCTTAAAGAACAACCTGGTTACTATTCTCAGAAACGGGCTACTCATTGGTCAAGGGAAACTTGCAAGCACCTATATAATGGGGTTCATTCGCAGGTAATTCAGGAAGCGATTAAACGAGTAGAAGATACGTTTAATCGGTTTATTAAAGGTGATTTAAGCGGAAAACGAAGCGGAAAACCTCGGTTTAAATCAGTGCGGCGATATCGGACATTTTCTATTCCTCAGTTGAAACCCGGTTGCCTCGCTGTTACCCCTAACCCGCATTGTCGCAAAAACGGCGGTACGCGGCGCGACATTGCCTATATCAGCCTACCCAAGGTAGGTCAGGTAAAACTCATCTACCATCGTCCAATCCCAGAAGGATTCACGATTAAGGCGGTACTGGTGTCACGTCGCGCCGATGGATGGTATGTAACCTTAACCTTAGAGGATAAATCTGTCCCGACGCTGAAATCACCAGAGATAGAGGCAACACAAGAAAACTCTCTAGGTTTGGACGTTGGTTTGGAGAAATTCTGGACAGCCTCGGACGGGGAGATTGAGCCAATTCAGCAGCATTACCGCAGGTCTGAGTCAAAGCTGGCTTCTTTGGCTAACCGCAAAGACAGCAAGCCTCACAAATCAGCATCACGGCGGAAGCTAGCCAAAAAGATATCAAAGCACCATCAGAGGCTACAGCGCAAGCGGAAGCAATTCCATTATAAGTCGGCAGCAAAGCTGGTGAATCGGGATGAGAAAGTATTCTTTGTGGAGGATATCAAGCCGGGAAACTTATCCCGAAGGAACAAACCGAAACAGAATGAAAAGGGGGAATATTTACCCAATGGGCAAAGCGCCAAATCAGGTTTAAACAAGTCGATCAATGATGCTGGCTGGGGTCAATTCCTATCAATTCTCGCTTACAAAGC
>CAZNNK010000128.1:0-10752 GCA_964574085.1 uncultured Coleofasciculus sp. | reverse complement strand
GCGCGGACTACATTATAAAGGGGGTGGCTAACCCAGATTTGGTATCAAAATTAATCCGGTTAACATCTGATATCTCAATGGCTTCAGCGATGGAAAGCTATTTCACGATTACAATAATCAGCATGAATATTACTACGACATCTGGTCAACTATTCACTACGGCTATGTGGGGTCAGCGGCTGGCTTTAGTACTGAAACCCTTCAAGAAGGCGCGAATTTGGGTGATGCTTTCACTGGAGTGAATGATGCTGGTGATGTATAGTCATAAGTGACCCAACTTTACGTTTAAGTAGGTGGACACAATTAAAGTTAACGCTATGGGTCATCTAGATAGTTGTCAACTATGATTTTATTGGACTCGCTACGGACAGTATATTCTAGAAGTGAGATTTTTTGCTCCCAATGAAGGTATGGAATCAGATACATTTGCACAAATTACTGAACAAATAGATACCTACATGATCAATCAATTCAAATCAACGCGATGAAATGAGTGGATTCTATCTTAGAAGGGGGCGAGGCTTTAATTGGGTTGGGTTTCCTTCGTCAACCCAACCTACAATTCAGCGTCGCATTTGTTCGCCTGAGGCGATCGCGCCTTCAGTCAATGTCATTTATCTTATCATTCACTCAATCTATTCACACCAACCACATCCAGTTAAAACCTAAGGAATTGCTCCACTTACAGGGAAATAACGCCAGGGTAATTCGCAAGTTTTATCACCAATCGTTTAGGGATAATTTAACTTTTATAACCCAAGCTAAACGTAGCAAAATTAAAAAAATATAAAATTTTCGTTCTAATTGGGTTATTTCATGAACAATTAAAATCGTCTTTCACAGAAAGTCAAATCATTGAGTCAAACTCTAAGCTGTATCGAAATTAGCAAACCGCTTACCCAGATTTGGGTTAGCACTCATTAGTAACGTTCCTCATGTAATTGTTGGACTAAGTGGAGGCACTAGCTGTGCAATCTGAAACAGTGAGAGTCAGGCGTGTATCCGGCGCTTTTGCCCTGATTGATAGTTTAAAGCGCCATGGTGTGAAGCACATTTTCGGCTATCCGGGTGGTGCGAATCTCCCGATTTACGATGAAATCTACCAAGCGGAAGTCGCTGGCGAACTCCAACATATTCTGGTGCGACACGAACAAGGGGCTGCCCATGCTGCTGACGGGTATGCCCGGGCGACGGGCAAAGTGGGCATCTGTTTGGCAACCTCCGGACCAGGAGCCACGAATTTGGTTACGGGTTTAGCCACGGCGAGTTTGGACTCTGTGCCAATGATTGCGATTACGGGACAGGTTCCCCGTGGGGCGATCGGTACGGATGGATTCCAAGAAATTGATATTTTCGGCATTACGCTGCCCATTGTCAAGCATTCCTATTTGGTCAATGATGCTCGTGATATTCCTAAGATTGTGGCGGAAGCGTTTCACATCGCCAGTACGGGTAGACCGGGACCCGTGTTGATTGATATTCCCAAAGATGTCGGAATTGAGCAATTTGATTACTTTCCCGTGGAACCGGGTACGATTAAGCTACCGGGGTATCGTCCTACGGTGAAAGGGAATTTAAACCAGATCAATAAGGCACTAGAGTTGATCCGGGCGGCGAAAAAACCCTTACTTTATGTAGGTGGCGGTGCGATCGCGGCAAGTGCCCAAGGAGAACTTCTGGAACTGGCGGAGCATTTCCAGATTCCGGTAACCACGACGCTGATGGGTAAGGGCGCATTTGATGAGTCCCATCCCCTGGCTTTGGGAATGTTAGGGATGCACGGCACGGCGTATGCTAACTTTGCGGTGAGTGAATGTGACTTGTTAATTGCCTTGGGTGCCCGCTTTGATGACCGGGTGGCGAGTTTGCCCAAACAGTTTGCCATCGATGCGAAGGTGATTCATATCGATATCGATCCGGCGGAAGTGGGGAAAAATCGGAACACGGATGTCCCCATTGTTGGCGACGTGCGACAAGTGTTAATTGACCTGTTGCGCCGCTCTCATGAACTGGGGAATGGCATCGATCCCAAGCAAACCCAACCCTGGCGCGATCGCATTCAACAGTGGCGAAATGAGTATCCCTTAGATTTACCCCATCCCCAGGAGAATCTCTCGCCGCAAGAAGTGATTGTGGAAGTTGCTCGTCAATCCCCCCAGGCTTACTACACCACTGACGTCGGTCAACATCAAATGTGGGCGGCTCAATTCCTGCAAAATAAGCCCCGTCACTGGATTTCTAGTGGCGGTTTGGGGACAATGGGGTTTGGCTTGCCTGCGGCGGTGGGTGTGAAAGTGGCTCTACCCTCGGAACCAGTGATTTGTATCAGCGGCGATGGTAGCTTCCAGATGAATATGCAGGAACTGGGGACAATTGCCCAGTACGGCATTGGTGTCAAGATTGTGATCCTCAACAATGGTTGGCTGGGAATGGTGCGCCAATGGCAGCATTTATTCTATGGCGATCGCTATGAGGCGACGAATCTGGAAGTCGGCACCCCGGAGTTTGTGAATCTGGCTCAGGTGTATGGGATTAAGGCAATTAAGGTGAGTGAGCGACAAGCGTTACCTGATGCGATCGCTCAAATGCTTGCCCATGAGGGTCCAGTGCTTGTAGACGTGCGCGTTACCCGTAATGAGGACTGTTATCCCATGGTGGCTCCCGGTCATACCAATAGCGACATGATGGGGTTGCACCCTCATAGCCTAGGGCAGATGTCACCCACCATCCTGACCTGTTCCAACTGTGGAACAGAAAATCCCGCGACTCATAAGTGCTGTTGTGAATGCGGCACGAAACTGCTGGATATACCATCAACGGTTGCTCTGAGCTAATTGGCGACGGGGAAGCTGGGGGAATGTAGAGACGCGCTTTTGAAGCGTCTGGGAGCTGGGGGAGATGAAATGAGGCAGGAGAATTCTCGATCTCCGCCTTATTTCTTTGATTTTCAATATCCTAGGTAAGAATAGACGGCTACCAACCCAAGCTGGGATAAATTTGTTCCCTGTTCCCTGTTCCCTTTTCTAACCCAAATGTCCCACCTTAGACCTATAGCCGAATAGACAAGCCATTAAACAACCTTAATTTGTCTGTCTTAAGTGGGATGTTGAATAAACTTCAACCGCTAAACAATCGTCTTAGGAGCAAATGGATGACTGCCAAACATGAGAAGGGTGATAAAACTCAAGCTTTCGAGTTGTGATGTAATAAAGTTTATTTTTTCTTAACACAGCTTCGTAAAAAGTAATTGTCCGAAACTTTCATCAGGGATTAAACTAAGAATAGCAAAAACTACAGATTTTTTTTGGGATCACGAGAAACAGGCTGGCTTTGAAAGCGTTACCCTGCTATTTGCATCCTCATAACAAAGCTGATATCAACATAAGAACAATGTGCATTACAGGCTCACTCACTGACTTTTCATTACCCGAAATTTTTCGGCTCCTTGGTAAAGGGCATCAAACGGGTTTACTGACTGTGAATACTGATGTTCCTACTGCTGTCACCCCGAATGGTGTTTGCTATGTCTGGGTCTATCGGGGTCGAATTGTCGCTATTGATTCTCAGTTAGAGCATCCAAGATTAGTTAAGTTGATTGCTCAACGCCAATGGCTGGATAGAAGTCAGTTCGCTAAGTTGAGGGAGTCATTTGTCCAGACGCAACCCTTGGGTTCCTACTTGCAAAAACAAGGCTGGTTAACCCTTCAACAAGTTAAATGGTTGTTCCAGGTGCAAGTCTTACGACCAACCTGTGCCTTGTTTCAACTCAAAGCGGGTCATTTTAAGTTCAGCCATGAAGTCAAACTGCCCATGTCGGGAATGACGGGTTTGAGTTTAAGTACTCTAGCGGCGAACTTACTGGGATTACGTTCATTGAATGACTGGAATGCCCTAGGCGATAAATTACCCGATGTCCATGCGGGGTTACTCAGTATTACAGGACACCCTCGTTATCCCCTTAACCCTTTAGAATCTCAAGTCTGGGAGTATACCAGTGGCACTGTGTCCTTGAGGGAAATTGCTAAACAACTCAGACTTTCGGTAAAAACGGTACAGCAGATTGCCTTTCGATTAATGACCGTCGGATTGGTCGAAGAAATTCCCTTAGTGATTCATAGTGCCTGTCCTCAATCTGTGGACGCGATCGCCACACCACTTCATCCAGAAGCGACCGATCAGCCCGTCAGCCATTCATTTTTGCACAACTTAGTGGGTTTCTTGGCGGATAAGTCCAAGCATCTGCCGTTACGGGCAGCTTAGTTCGGGAAAGGATCACAAACAACAGATGTAGACAGGCAGCGGTTTACAGCAGCGTGGAATCAAATAACGTCCCCCAATCAGGACTAAACTGCTATATATTCACATTACTACCGATTCTAATAGACGAATTGTGCCTCGCTCCGCATCAATTTCTACCAGTCCACCGATAGGGACAGTGAACTTATCCTGGATATGACCGATCATCGAACCATACCAGGCAGGAATTCCTAACGGTTTAATATGGTCAGCTAAGACTTGTCGCAACGTCAGCGATGGTTCATTAGCATCGCCTGCGGGACAGTTTGTACATCGACCAAAAATAAATCCAGCCACTTGATCGAGAATGCCAGCGAGTTTGAGTTGAGTTAACAATCGATCAATCCGGTAAACGTCTTCTCGTATATCCTCCACAAACAAAATAGTCTGCTGCCAGTCGGGCAAATACTCTGAACCCACCAACGCCGCCACCAGCGATAAATTTCCCCCCACCAGACGCCCTCTTGCCTTACCCTTGGTAATCGTTTCCACAGGAGTACTCAGTAGATTTTGCAGTGTCATTACTGCCCCATCAAACAAGATACGTTGCAGATGTTGGACTGAGAACCAATTCCAGGTTGATGTTCCCAGTGGTCCATGGAAGGTGATCAGATTACTGTGAGTATAAATCCCTAACAGCAGCGAGGTGACATCGCTATAGCCAATAATAATTTTGGGATTTCGGCGGATTAGCTGATAGTCCAACAGAGGCAAAATTCGATTACATCCCCATCCGCCTGCCATTGCCAGCACCGCTTGGACAGAGGAATCGGCAAACATCGCATTCACATCAGCCGCCCGATCAGCATCTTGACCCGCCAGATAGCCGTATTGGTCGAAAAGATGGGTTCCCAGTTTAGTTTTTAAGCCGATTTGTGATAAAATGGGAATAAGAGCATCAACTGTTTTTTGATCTACCAGACCTGCTGGACTAATCAATCCTATGGTATCACCGGGATTCAGGCGTTGCGGTTTGAGAAGGGGTAGGGGATTTGCCGTGACAGGGAATTGGGTTGCTAACAGCGTTAGTCCCAAGAGCTTAAGAAAGGCACGGCGATTACCGGAAAAGGGTTGGCTCAATGGTCAGTCCCGGAAAACGACAACAGAAGACCTCATAAACGGCTTGGAGTACCAAGCTGGGAAAACAAGCTAGAATTGATTTACTTGAATCATCTCTAAACACTAAGCAATAATATATAGAGATATTGCATCTGCCAGATTTTGGTCAACTCAGCCCTGCTCTAGCATCAAACTCCCGAACCGGGATGGATGGTTAGTTTACCTCATCACCGTGCGATCGGTACAGAGACGACGATTTTTTCTATCCGATCAACCCCAGACATTCGATCTGATGGTACTGAATCTGACTCGTTGAACAGCATCTGCCCACAAAATTCACGATAGTCAGTTAACAACTCCAACAATTCAGCCATTACACCCAGAGACATGGCAATTGCTTCAGGCTATGGTAGGGAAAGATACTCTTTCTCTCGATTTGGAGGTGATTAATCATTCCCTGGAATTACCTCAGGGTAATGGCATCCATGCTACAGCTATCCTCAACAGACGTATAGAGACGCGATTGATGAAATTGACAGGTTGAAGTCATGGGATTTTAGGAACTAGGAGGATCTACCCGTTCCGTCAGATGCTAGAACAGATAAGCAAGGGTGATAATCGTAATGACAGCACTGGCGCAATTTTGCCAGCTAGAGGCTGAGTATCAACGGGTCGCATCAATTTAAAATTTTACAGACCCAAAGACGGCAATATCAGCATTCTTAAGGATGAAATTAGTTTCTTTGCCCGAAGAACCGCCAACCATTTTGGTGGTTGATGATGACCAGTTTATACGAGAACTTTTACGCCGAGTCATGGAAAAAGAAGGCTATAAAGTTGTCGAAGCCACCAACGGCGAACAGGGTTTGGACGTTTATCAGCGTCTCAAACCGCATCTGGTCATGCTAGATGCCCTGATGCCAGTTATGGATGGTTTTACTTGTTGCAAATACTTACAAAAACTCTCAGACGAGACATCAACCGATAGTGAACATTTAGAGGCTCAAGGGTTACAGGGAGTATCCCAAACCCCTGTGTTAATGATTACCAATCTGGATGATCCAGAATCCGTTGACCGCGCCTTTGCTGTCGGTGCTACTGACTATATCACTAAACCGATTCACTTAGCTGTTTTACGTCAACGAGTGCGGCGTTTAATCCAACAGTTTCAGCTTTATCAACAGCTTGAACAAGCCAATCGAGAGTTACAACGTTTAGCCACGTTAGATGGATTGACAGGTGTAGCCAATCGGCGTCGGTTTGATCAATACCTTGAGGATGAGTGGTGGCGCATGATTCGGGAAGAGTCGCCTTTATCTCTGATTCTGTGTGATATTGACTTTTTCAAGAAATATAATGATACCTACGGTCATCAAGCTGGTGATGCCTGTTTGCGACGGGTGGCGGATGCGTTACGTTTTTGTGCCAAACGTTCGGTGGATTTAGTCGCTCGCTACGGTGGTGAAGAGTTTGCGATTGTTTTACCTAATACCACCACAATTGGTGCGTCGCTAGTGGCTGAAGAATTACGCAGTTTGGTTCACGGTTTAAAGATTAGCCATGCGGCTTCCGCCGTCAGTGAATATGTCACCCTCAGTTTAGGTGTCGCTAGTTTGTATCCTGAACCTGATACTCCATCTGCGACGTTAATTTCTGAAGCGGATATGGCGTTGTATCAAGCGAAAGCTTCTGGACGTAATCGGTATGTGGCGAAAGTGTGAATCGTCATTGGTCATTGGTCTTAATTTCAGGGTGGCAGAGTGTTGCTCAGATGTCGTAGTATTGCCGATAGTCTGTCTATGCATCAATCCCTAAAGCAGATAATCGCGAAGAAACATGATGACGACTACGGTCAACGCAACACCCCCATTAGCCTCACGCTTGGTTAATGGATTCCTTGCCATTAAGCCCTTAGCCAATTTAGCCAAACAGCAAGCTCGTAAGATGATTGTGAAACGAGCTGAAAAAATTGGTGTACCTTGGACGCAACAGGTCAACAAGTTACGTTCTCTGGATTGGGAGAGTTATCTGAGTCAAGTCCAAAACCCCCAGTTAACCTATTTTACCTTCGATATTGAGGAAGCGATCGCGCAAGCAGGATTTCAGTCACCGATGATTACGCCGAATAGTCCCCGCCATCGAACTATCATTGCCCAAGTCGAGACGTAGCGTGCTACGTCTGCAACACCTAATCGTAGCAAAACTTAACATAAACCAATACTCGACATTCTTTCGAGGAGATCCCAGTCTCTGATAGACTTTTAGACTGGGGACAGTAAATAACACCAGGGAAAAACTAAGCAGTTGAGAGGAAAAGCTTCGTGCTAGAAACTACGCTAGGACTAGAAATTATTGAAGTTGTCGAACAGGCAGCCCTTGCCTCTGCCAAATGGATGGGCAAAGGGGATAAGAACACCGCTGACCATGTGGCAGTTGAAGCCATGCGGGAACGGATGAATAAAATTCACATGCGGGGTCGCATCGTGATTGGCGAAGGGGAGCGAGATGAAGCCCCGATGCTCTATATCGGTGAACAAGTGGGCATCTGTAACCAGCCGGATGCGAAGAACTTTTGTAATCCCGATGAACTGATTGAAGTCGATATTGCCGTTGACCCTTGTGAAGGGACGAACTTGGTGGCGTATGGGCAACCGGGTTCCATGGCGGTGCTAGCCATTTCTGAGAAGGGAGGGCTGTTTGCTGCACCTGACTTTTACATGAACAAGCTAGCTGCACCCCCGGCGGATAAAAATCACGTCGATATCAGTAAATCGGCAACAGAGAACCTGCAAATTCTCTCGGAATGTCTGGATCGGGCAATTGAGGAACTTGTGGTCGTCGTCATGAAGCGCGATCGCCACAAAGGACTGATTGAGGAAATCCGCTCGGCTGGTGCGAGAGTACGCCTGATTAGCGATGGCGATGTCTCTGCGGCGCTCTCTTGTGCCTTTTCAGGGACAAATATCCATGCTCTGATGGGTATTGGTGCTGCACCCGAAGGCGTTATCTCTGCCGCCGCGATGCGCTGTTTGGGAGGACATTTCCAAGGTCAGCTGATCTACGACCCAGAGGTTGTGCAGACGGGTTTGATTGGTGAAAGTAAAGAGGGGAACCTAGAGCGGCTGCAAGAAATGGGCATTAATGACCCGGATAAGGTCTACAATACCCATGAGCTAGCGTCAGGTGAAACGGTGCTATTTGCCGCTTGTGGAATTACGCCGGGTACCTTGATGGAAGGCGTGCGACTCTTCCACGGGGGAGCACGGACTCAAAGTTTGGTTATTTCCACCCAGTCGCAGACGGCTCGATTTGTGGATACTGTCCATCTGTTTGATCAGCCGAAGACCCTGCAACTCCGATAGGTGCGATAAATTTATCCATTGGTGTGTTGTCGGATTTCTTTCCCTCGAATTCTAGTCATCGAGAGGAGAGAAAAGCGTTAAAGCCAGAGTATTAGCAATGATCATGCGACTTACTCTGGCTTAGCGTTGATTGATTGGTCAATCGTTCATTGCAATCAAGTGCTACAGGGTCGTAAAGTCCCCTAGGTTAAAAATTGCATCTCTGAATCTGTGAACGTCTGCCAAATTGTTCATCACATTCAGAAAAATTTCTCAATTTTCTTTATCTTTAAAAAAACAAGCCTGATAGTTGACCCAACCCAACGACAGAGATTTGGAGAACACAATGAATATTGCCGTCGTAGGTTTAAGCCACAAAACAGCGCCCGTTGAAGTCCGGGAAAAACTAAGCATTCCCGAAGCCCAAATAGAAGGCGCGGTGCAACAACTCTGTAGCTACCCCCATGTTGAAGAAGTGGCGATCCTCAGTACCTGCAATCGCCTGGAAATTTATATTGTGGCAGCAGAAACGGAAAAGGGTGTGCGTGAAGTCAGTCAGTTCCTTTCAGATAACTCTGATGTCCCCTTGCATCAATTACGCCCCCATTTATTTATTTTGTTACATCAGGATGCGGTGATGCACCTGATGCGCGTCGCAGCGGGACTGGATAGTTTAGTGTTAGGCGAAGGACAAATCTTATCGCAAGTCAAGCATACCCACAAAATCGGTCAGCAACACAAGGGAATTGGACGCCTGCTGAATCGACTGTTTAAACAAGCGATTACCGCTGGAAAGCGAGTCCGCACGGAAACCAGTATTGGTACTGGGGCGGTTTCGATTAGTTCGGCGGCGGTGGAATTAGCCCAGATGGAAGTGCAAAACTTGGCAGCTTACCGAGTGGCGATTATCGGGGCGGGGAAGATGTCGCGTTTGCTAGTGCAGCACCTGCTTTCTAAAGGGGCTGAGTCAATTGCCATTATCAATCGTTCAACGCGACGGGCGGAGGAATTGGCAAAGCAGTTTGAGAATGCTCAGATAAGCGTACATTCCCTCTCTGAGATGATGGCGGTGATTCCAGAGTCGGATATGGTATTTACCAGTACCAGTGCCACAGAACCGATCCTGGATCGGGCTAAATTGGAAGCCCATATTGATCCGAATCGTTCCTTAATGCTATTTGATATTTCCGTACCCCGTAACGTGGATGCCGATGTCAATGAACTCGAACAGGTGCAAGCTTTTAATGTAGACGACTTAAAAGCGGTGGTGGCGCAAAATACCGAAAGTCGCCGTCAGATGGCGATGGAAGCGGAAAACCTACTCGAACAAGAGGTAGAAGCCTTTGAGATGTGGTGGCGATCGCTAGAAACCGTGAGTACAATTAGTAGTCTGCGGGAGAAAGTCGAAGGGATTCGGGAGCAGGAGTTAGAAAAAGCCTTATCTCGCTTAGGTTCAGAGTTTGCTGATAAGCATCAGGAAATTATCGAAGCCCTGACACGGGGGATTGTGAATAAAATCCTCCATGATCCGATGGTGCAGTTAAGGGCGCAGCAGGATATTGAAGCCAGACGCCAAGCGATGCAGACGCTGCAAACGCTGTTTAATTTAGAGATTGAGGAGCAGTTTGGTTAAGCGTTGGAGATGAAGAAAATGGGGAGGGGATACCGAGTGGATCTCCTTCCCCTCTGGCTCTTGGGTACTCTTGTTGACCCATGTCAGGGGCGCGATCGCTTTCCCCTTCCTCTTGCTCCCAAATGACTTTGACTTTTATCAAGTACGATTTATACCAAATACACACCCTGATAACAAGAACCATCAATCAATTCAGATTATTAGTTGGCATTCTTCTGCTTTTTGGACTGTTGGCGTTTAAAGAAAGCACCGAATCCTAACGCCATACCGGAACCTAGAATGGTTAGCGGTTCGGGAACAGGCTCTGGATCAGGCAAATCTCCTTCAAATTGAGCATTTGCTCCAGAATTTGGAGCAATGATGTGGAATTGTCCACTTCCCGTAATGGATCGGGCAATCATTTGCCCATTAATATGACCATTG
>CAZNNK010000127.1:0-10780 GCA_964574085.1 uncultured Coleofasciculus sp. | reverse complement strand
ATTCTCGGTAGCAATCCGCAAATCAATCAAAACAGTCAAACCGGAAACTACACCTTTACCTGGACAATTCCCAATCAACAAATATTATCACTCAATGTCCCCTACGTTCAAGGTGATGATATTGTCACCGAAATCGACCAAATCTTAGAAGCGCAATTTGAAGACTATTTAGGCGAAGATATTACCCAGGAACACGTCACCACCGCCTCCCTACAAAAGCGGCTCCAAACCATGGAAATTCAAACCGGAAAACGCGCCGTAGTCATTTACGCCTTGTCTCATCCCGATGGATTACAACTCGTTCTCGTTCCACCCGAAGGTTCCCCCATTCCCAAACACATTCCCCAAGCTAATAACCGAACCTTACGCCGGGAAGTGCAAAAATTTTATCATACCCTCAATGATTACACCAGTACCAGTTATTTACCAATTTCTCAACAACTCTACCAATGGTTAGTAGCGCCCTTATCCACTGAATTAGACGCCTTAAATATTGATACATTGATTTTCTCAATGGACGCCGGATTACGCGCCATACCCCTAGCCGCCTTACACGATGGACAGCAATTTCTGATTGAAACCTATAGCGTTGGTTTAATTCCCAGTGTCAGCCTAACCGATACCCGTTACCAGAGTTTACAAGATGCAACTATCTTAGCCATGGGTGCTGCCGAGTTTCCGGATTCAAGCCTCCCACCTTTACCCGCTGTACCGATTGAATTATCCACAATTTTAGCCGAAGTTGGGCAAGGCAGATTATTACTCAATGAGCAATTTACCTTAGATAATTTAAAGACTCAGCGTCAGGAAGCATCTTTTGATATTGTACATCTGTCCACCCATGCTTCCTTTCCACGCGATCGCGCTCATCATCCCTACATTCAACTGTGGCAAAAACAAGTCGGATTAAACGAATTGCGACAAGTGAAATGGTACGCCCCGCCAACCGTAGAACTCTTAACCCTAAGTGCTTGTGAAACCGCTGTGGGGAATGAACAAGCCGAAATGGGGTTTGCCGGATTAGCTGTACAAGCGGGGGTAAAATCAGCCCTAGCCAGCCTCTGGAAAGTTGATGATTTAGGGACGTTAGCGGTAATGACCGAATTTTATCAGCAACTTAACAGCGAGAATGTATTGATTAAAGCCGAAGCATTGCGACAAACCCAGCTTGCCCTATTGCGTTCTCAAGTGCGAATTGAATCGAGTCAGTTGGTTGGAACCAGTCGGAATGTAAATGTTGCCAAAACTCTAGTAAATGACTCAGAAATTGATCTATCTCATCCCTACTATTGGGCTGGTTTTACTCTAATTGGTAGTCCTTTGTAAAAGCCTTAAAAAATGGTGCGTTAGCGTAGCGTAACGCACCATACTGGGCTGACCTACATAAAATGGTGAATTAGAATTGTAGGGGCGCACCGACGTGCGCCCATTTTAACAGTAAAATCTATTCCACAATTTTAGCTGTGTCAGTCCAATACAGTTCATTACAGTAGGTTGGGTTGAGGTACGAAACCCAACATAACCAAGGCTTTCCTTAGGTTTCCTGGCGTTTTTCAAACCTACATTTTTAGGACTGGAACCATCGCGGATTAATCCCTCTGCCAAATCTTAATCGTCCCCGCCTTACCGCCACTGACTAAGAATTGTCCATCCGGACTGAAAACCACAGGATGACATCCCGCAAGAGTGCCAAGGAATTGACCCGTGTGTACCTGCCAAAGCTGGACAGTATTGGTGTCACCACTTGCCAAGAGTTGTCCATCCGGACTGATAGCAACGGCAACGACTCCCTTTAATTTTCCCTCCAGCGTTTGCTGTAATTCGCCTGTCGTGAGATTCCATAAGGTTTAAATGCCGAACAGCTTAGTCAACAGTTAATCTGTATTTGTTTTTATTATACTTTTAAATTACGATGCGGGTGTTTATAGCGCTAAAGCGCAACTACGAACCTAGCGAACTATGAGATAATTAACACTGTCGAGAACTACAATACGGTAAACCCCATGTCTCCAATAACTGACTCTTGGCAAGAGGATTATATTATCGCTAACGGTGTCAAACTCCACTACGTCACTCAGGGAGACGGACAACTGATGCTGATGCTGCATGGCTTCCCAGAATTCTGGTACTCCTGGCGGCATCAAATCCCTGAATTTGCCAGGGATTACAAAGTCGTTGCCCTTGATTTGCGGGGTTATAATGACAGCGATAAGCCCAAAGACGTATCAGCCTATCAGATTACCGAGTTAGTTAATGATATTAAGGGGGTTATTCAAGGATTGGGTTATGAAAGCTGTGTCCTAGTCGGACATGATTGGGGAGGTATGATTGCTTGGTCTGTTGCCTATACTTACCCCGAACTGGTGGATAAGTTAATCGTCATGAATATTCCTCACCCCGCTAAATTTACCGAAGCGTTACGCAGTAATCCGCAACAACTCCTGCGAAGTTGGTATATCTTTTTCTTTCAAATCCCCCTACTCCCAGAGTTACTGTTTCAGTGGGATGACTATCGACTGATTGCGTCGAGTTTTATCGATATGGCAATTGACAAACGTGCCTTTTCGGAAGTAGACTTAAACGCCTATAAAGATGCGGCGGCAAAACGGGGGGCTATGACTGCCATGCTTAACTACTACCGCAATGTCTTCCAGGGGATATTTAAGCAGCATCAGTGGGATGTTCTACCCATTCCAACTCTACTGATTTGGGGAGAAAATGATACGGCTTTGGGCAAAGAATTGACCGATAATACAAAGGATTATGTGCCAGATTTGCAAATCCGCTATATCCCGAATTGTAGTCATTGGGTACAGCAGGAACAGCCCCAGTTAGTGAATCAATATATGCGAGAGTTTTTGGTCAAGTATGAGGGGTGAGAACGTTTTGACTCTTGGCTTGGCTAATCGGACATGGCGTGTAGGAGTGGGTTTCACTATCATCGTTTTATTTCACCCAGATACGACTAAGATAATTGGATCAGGGCGGGTTTTGTTAAAATATTATCGGTGACATCCTAATTGTGTCCCTAAACCCGCCCCTACAATTATTTTTCACAACCTTCGAGGAATGTTTATTCTTCATTCTGTTGACCGTTGCGATAACCATAGAAGTCAATCCGATACTCAGTAATCTTAACGCCAGTTTGTTGCTCAATGTGTTGGATGAGTGCTTCTGGCAATTCTACATACACATCCATGATCTGATGCGTATCCACACAATTAACGTGACTGTGTGCATCGCTGATATTCCCATACAGCCGTCCATCGGATCGCTCAATACATTCAATAATGCCTTGAGACGATAGCGCCTCTAGATTTTGGTACACAGAAGTATGACCAATTTCTTTGCCTTGCTGATTCAGGCGATCATAAATATCGCGTGCGGAGAGATGCTCTCGATCTTGCCACAGGAGTTCCAAAATTAAGCGGCGTTGACGCGACAAGCGCATTCCTAATGCTTGACATCGATTGAGGGCGTCTTCCAATGAGCGAATTGGTTTGACAACTGCCGCTTCTTTCTGCATGGTCGATATATTGAATGGGGTGGTTAGTTTGATGGGGAGTAGTCTCAAGCTCTACCCTTAAGGTGAGCCTGATAGAGATCCCATACTGCACTGGTTAAAAGTGCATCATCTTTGCGGATATAATCTTTTTCGCCAAGCTTTGCCCAAATTTGAGTTTGAATGACTTGGCATCTGGCACTGTAAGGCAAACTCATTACCACTTTACCTTAGATGGTTTAAGTATGTCTACTGTGGACTGATATCAAGTCTGGTAGCATCGTCATTTGTCATTTGTCATACTCAAGGGAGCGCCAAGGGATCTACGTCCTTGGTAAGGGAGCGTGTTGAGTTTGATAATCATCAATAAATAAAACTAAGGTAAGCTTGATCCGAGGTGAAACCTGGAGACTGGTTCCGTGCTGTTATAAGCTGCCATGCATTTAAAGGTATTAGTAGCGAGCAGGATGCTTGCATGACAAGTATGAGAGCCATGCTTGACATTAAGGTTTAAATGCTCAACAGCTTACCCAGAATGCAAAACCGGAGTCATCCAGGCTAATGTACAGACGCTGACAAACGGTGTCTCTATGTCCAAGTATTGTGGAGCGGATCAAGATTAGTGGCAATCACAATTAAACTCAATTCCCATTACATTAATGATTTAGACGTATCACCCATCCAGACTGTGATTGATAAGTGGTTAACCGAGGGCGCGATCGCCAGCTATGAGCAGCAGTTAAGCTTTGAGTTTGACTACCCTCGCGAACCCAATGATCCACGGGAATGGTCAGAAATTCCTGAGATACGTCTGTGGTTTATCCGCTTAGATGTTCAGTATCCGTGGTTACCGTTTCTGCTGGATTGGAAAGCTGGGGAACTCGCCCGCTATACAGCTATGCTTGTCCCCCACCAGTTTAATCGGACGGAAGGGATTCAGTATAACCCAGAAGCCTTAGAAATTTTCGTGATGCAAAAAGTTTTTGTGCTGAATAACTGGTTACAACAAATTGGTTTACCCAACCAGTCGCGCCTCAAGTCCATGGCTCAAATGTTAGGGTATGAACTCGATGATACCTTGTTTGACGTGATTTTCCCCCCAAAAAGGACTTGAGTACCTAGAGGGGTGAGGACTTACCCACAGATGCTGTATACGGATGGTGGTTCATCTTGGCGTTGGCTTTAACACACCATTGGGATCACGCCGCAGCGGATCAGGCTGTTTCGGCAATGGCGCTCCTGGGGCGTCCAACACCGATATACCATACTGCCAATCTGGTGGACAAATCGCAACGTAGCGAGCATATCCCCCTGTTCCCCCTTCTGGCTTGGCAAAACCAATGGCAATTAAAGCACCCACCTCTGGCACTTTATCTAGGTTGGTTACGCCTTCTGCCTGAGTATCTCCCCCAGCTCCCTCAGCTTCCCCAGCTCCCCCAGCTTCATCGTATCTACGAAGCTGCTCAAGTATTTCCGCAGCGCCGCACTAGCCCCGCCAAACTTGCTTTAATACATCATCAGGTTGAATATCGGCAATCCAACGAGTTGGCGATTGAATGCCAATATAGCGTTCTGATGGAGGTAGGAGTTTATCCGCCTCCGTTGGACCAAATAGGGCAATTGTATACGTTCCCACAGCCACAGCCAGATGCATTGACGCACTATCCGTACATAACAGTAGATTCGCCCCCGCAATCATCGCGGCTAACTTACCACTATCAGGGGGTGAGGTCATCTGTAAATTAGGACAGACTTGGGTGAGAGCCGCCACTAACTCCGTATCCTCCGAACCATGCAGCATAACCAGAGTCAGATCAGGCTGTTTTTGGTGGATGTCTTCAATCACTTTTTGCCATTTATGGGCGGGATACACCTTATCAATGTCCTCAGATTGATCCAGGTGATTAGAGCCACCATCGATCATAATGTAACCGCTTTCAGGGATACCCAGGCGAGCTTGTTCCCCTTCTGCCCAATCCAGATCGGATTTTGGTACACGAATGGCAAGGTCTGGACAGGGGGTATTCATCCCTAACCCGGTGAGCAGGTCATGATACATATACGCGGCATACTGCTCGGTTTTCAGGGGTACAGTGTTGGTGAAAAACCACTTCCCCTGATTATTTTCGTAGCCCACACGCAGGGGAATACCACTCATCCAGAGCAATAGTCCTACTGACCACCGACGCTCTAAGGCAATTGCCACATCATATTCGCGATCGCGGATAATCCCCAACAGGTTACCAAAATCCGCTAAACCGTTGCGGTCTTTATAGTCAAAGGGTAATACTTCATGGACTGAACCCGAAACCCGATAGGCTCCCTTGGCGCGGGGTTCCACAATCACATCGATGTCGGCGTCGGGGTAATTTGCTTTTAGGTCATCGAACGTCGGAAAGAGCAGCAGTTGATCGCTGATTCCTCCCGGAACAAGGGCTAATATTCTCATCTCAATATCAATATAAGTTGAGCTTGTATATCAGCTCAATTTTAATGGACTGGTCGTTCCTAATTTCACGGAATTTTCCGGAAACGAGTTTGCCAAGGAAACCTTGACGGGGTGAACTACTACACCCCTGATCCCATTGCCATTTAGCTTATGGGATTACGTTACGCATGATATTATACCTAGTGGTTTCATCAGATGAACCAGTAGTAGCATATTAGATTAGATTGGTCGGGACTAGAGATTTGGCATCATAAGGCGGAAGCTCGTGCATTTATTAATTCCAGCAGCAGGAATGGGACGACGGATGGGGAGCGATCGCAATAAGCTATTGCTCACGTTACTGGGTAAACCCTTGTTGGCATGGACGCTACTGGCGGCGGAAGCCGCGACGGAAATTACCAACATTGGCATTATCGGACAGCCTGGGGATCAAACGGATATTCAGGCAATTCTGGCGGATCTCGCCCTGACGAAAGCAGTACAACTGATTCCTGGGGGCGCAACTCGCCAAGAATCCGTGTATAACGGCTTGCAAGCTTTACCCTCAACGGCGGAACGGGTACTGATTCACGATGGTGCCAGATGTTTAGCCACATCCAAACTGTTTGATCGCTGTGCAGAACACCTGAGAGATTGTTCCGGTTTGATTGCCGCGATCCCGGTTAAGGATACGATTAAAGTCGTCGATGAGTCGGATATTATCCAAGATACACCGGACAGGCGACGATTATGGGCAGCCCAGACGCCTCAAGGATTCGAGGTGTCGCTGCTGAAGCAATGTCATGACCAAGGACGAAAATTGAATTGGGACGTTACCGATGATGCAGCATTATTTGAGCGCTGTGGGCTACCTGTACAGATTGTGGCAGGGGAAGAGACTAATCTTAAGGTAACCACACCCATGGATTTAGCGATCGCGGAGTTTATTCTGCGTCAGCGACTTGCAGCCAGTCATCAGTAAACCGACTTCAGTCACTTTTATAGGCGGGTTTAACTACAAACTGTTTATCAATTTTATTTTATCAACAAGGATGAACTGCGATGAAACTTCCTACTTTTCTGATTATCGGTGTTCAAAAAGCAGGAACTACCTCGATTTATAACTATTTGAAACAACATCCCCAAATTTACATGAGTCCCGTTAAAGAAACAAACTTTTTAGAAAAGAACTGGGAAGAACTTGAAACTCAACGAAAAGCCAAGATTGACACCTTTGAGAAATATTGTCAACTTTTTGAAGGGGTAACCGATGAAATTGCGATTGGGGAAGCCTCTCCTAATTATCTGTTTCATTACGAGACATCCTCAGAGCGGATCAAGCGTTACGTCCCCAATGCCAAGTTAATTGCCGTCTTGCGAAATCCAGTTGACCGAGCCTATTCGGATTATTTAATGCATATACGAGATGCCATTGACAAAGGAAGGCGAAACAGCTTGTCTGACCAAATAAAATACCGGGCTGATAAATCGTTTATTTTGCTAAAGGGATTTTATGATCAGCATTTGCAGCATTTTTATAACAAATTTGACCGAGAGCAAATTCGAGTTTATTTGTATGATGACTTGGCGAAAGACCCGGTTTATTTTATGCAAACCATGTATCAGTTTGTTGGCGTCGATGATACCTTTTCGCCGGATGTCTCTAAAAAAGCTCAAGTTGCTCAAATCCCCAAAAATACGGCAGTAAATAAGATGTTACGCCAAGAAAATCCCTTGAGAACGATAGTCAGGTCGGGACTCCGAGTTATTTTACCCCTGGAAATGAGGCAAAGTATCCGTTCTCGCCTGATCCAAATGAACTCTCAAGATAAGAAAGCGGTTCCACTTTCGCCAGAGGAGCGCCAGCAACTGATTGAACTCTATCGAGATGATATTCTCAAGTTACAAGATTTAATTCAACGAGACCTTTCTCATTGGTTAAAGTAGTCATTAGTTATTTGTCATTTGTCATTCGTCATACTCGCTCCCGAAAAGAAGCAAGCTACGTCATTTGTGATAATTGAACGGTTAGGTCGGGGCGGGTTTTGCAGCCAAAGTAGGGATAACAATCAATATTAGTTCCTAAACCCGCCCCTACAGACAGATGCTTCTGTCATCACCTCTGAAACATGACTCCCCCATCTTCCAGACGTGCCATGGCACGTCTCTACATTGCTTCCCCTGCTCCCTACCCTCACCCCACCACTTATTCAGCAACCCTCGATTAAGCCGATATTGCCATCTCCGCTTCGGTTTGAATCGGTAGCGTAATTGCAAATTCGGTTCCTTTCTCAGGTTCAGAGGTGACTTCAATTTTACCCTGGTGTTTTTTCACAATCTGGTAACAAATGGCTAATCCCATCCCGCTTCCTTTGCCCACAGATTTGGTGGTGAAAAAGGGATCGAAGATCCGCTCTTGAAGGTCATCGGGAATCGCTGCACCATTATTCCAAATTGACACGCGAATCCAACGATTATCGATAGTTTCACTACGAATGGCGATTGTCGGTATCGCTTTACCCTGAACCTCTTCTAAAGCATCAATGGCATTGCTGATAATGTTGATAAACACCTGATTGAGTTGTGCCGGATAACAATCAATTCGCGGTAATTGACCGTACTTTTTGACCAGGTTAATGTTTGGCTGGATACGATGACCAACAAGCAAGAGAGTATTCTCTAATCCTTCATGGATATCTGCCCGTTTCAACTGCGCTTCATCCAGACGACAGAAGTTCCGCAAGGATAAGACAACTTCCTGGATTCGTTCAGCCCCACTTTTTAAGGACAACAGCATTTTCGGCATATCGGCGATGAGAAAATCTAAATCCATCGCTTCGCTTTGTTCTTGAATCGCGGCGTTAGGCTGAGGATATTCTTGCCGATACAGTTCTAGCAAGGTCAGTAAGTCATTAATCGATCGCTTGGCATAATCCAGATTCCCATAAATAAAGTTAATCGGATTATTAATTTCATGGGCAATCCCCGCCACCATCTGTCCTAAACTGGACATTTTTTCCCGTTGAATCAGTTGGGCTTGGGTGTGTTGGAGTTCTTGCAGCGCTTGGGTTAATTCTTGCGTCCGTTCCTCGACGCGCTGTTCTAAGGTTTGACGCGCTAGTTCCAAGTCTTGGGTTGACTCGTCTACCCATTGGACAAGCTGATTGAGAGATGTGGCTAATGAACCGACTTCATCGTTGGTGGTGACGGGAGTGCGAATCTCCAGATTGGATTCTTTGACGATCGCACTAGCAACGTGAGTTACTGTTTCAATCGGATGCGCGATCGCACGGCTGGTAATCGTGGCTAAGAATACCGCGATACCCACTGACAGCAGTAAACTACTGACGATGATTCGCAGGCGTAAGGCTTCTGCTTGTGCTAGTTGTTGATAGACCTGAGACTGTTGCGCTTGTGCGTTAGTTTTGGCATCCTTGACGTGCTGGGATAAGTGATTGAATTGAGCTATCACTGGGCTGGTAGAGGGGTGATGCAGTGCCTTTAAGAGTTCTTGTTGTATTGCAGAAACCTCCTCTGGCTTCAGGTTCTCCGATTCACTGATTTGCCAGAGTGATTCAATCACTTGGTTGTAGGCGTCTATATTTGCTTCATACTCCTGAAGCAGATGATGTAATTCAGCCGTGTTCATGTCCAAGTCATCGGGATAGTCTTGGATGAAGAGGTCTAACTCCGAGAGTAGGCGCTTCATCCGATCCACATCGGCTAAATACTGATTCTTTTGGGCGTCAATCTGGTTAGAGTTCACTGAGGCTGTGAGTAATTCTTGTGGATGCGATCGCACAGCCAATGTCGCATTTTCCAGGTTGCTGAGGAGATGGTACTGCTGATCGGCAACCCGTTCTTGTTGTTGGGCTTGGTCTTGGTAATAATTACCTAGAATTACTCCTCCGGTTGTTCCCAGAATGGATAGGGCGATCGCTAAGGCGTAGCCGTAACCAATTTTCTGAGATATGCTGAGGTTACGAATACCTTGTTTTATCCAGGTGAAAGGAAAAATACCGGATAAACTCTTATTCAGATTTAATGGGTTTTGCTGACCCACCAAGGTATTTTGGGGAGAGACTGGGGGATAGCGGGAATTGGAAAAAAGCATAAGATAAGCCAAAAAGTGAGATAGATCGTAAGGTTTCCAGGGGAAGTGATGCATGATTTGCGAGAAACGATTGCATTAGCTAATCGGTGTCATTGTTGACAAAAATACTTGAAGCTTGCAACAATTAGTAGATAGAAGTTTTATTTTGCCTCTGTTCATCGAGATACATTACCTTATTACACACTCTATCTATTAATTGTAGGAATAAAATGATGAAGTTTTTAACAAGTTTTCATTTAGAATTGACTAAACAAATAAAGTTAGAGTAAAGATTAAAGCACAGAAGCGGGAAAAAGGAATTCCGTTCAAGGGCTATCAATGGATGGAATTGGCTGCCAGCAAGAATTAGAGAGACAATGACAGAGTGGTAGCGGTCAGCCACAATCATAAAGTAATGTGAAGATATTTCATAAAATCCATCAATGAATTAAAAAATATTAAAAACGTCCTGATCAGACTGGAAGTAAACCCAGACATTTGTTCGTTCAAGACTGTAGGGTGGGCAATGCCCACCTTAGCCCTATCAATAGGGTTTGCATCCTCAAATTGGGTAAGTTCTATCTTTTTGATGTGCAAGGAAGGAAGCACATTAGTGCTGTGATTTGGATCATCCCAATTCGCCAAAATGATTGGTAAGAGGAATATTTTATCGCAGTAATCGATATGAATTTATACCTAGAAAGGGTGGAGAGAATTAGTTAACCGCCGAAGTAAAATTGTAGTGACTCAGCATACC
>CAZNNK010000126.1:0-10811 GCA_964574085.1 uncultured Coleofasciculus sp. | reverse complement strand
GGGGAAGATGGGGAAGATGGGGAAGATGGGGAAGATGGGGAAGATGGGGGAGATGAAAATGACGAATGATAATGATAGAAAACCAATTTCTCGGTGTAATCCGTGTCACTAACCTCTCACTTCCCTACCCCACTCTCTCCAATAAATCCGTGAAATCAGTGTTTTGACAAATGACAAATAATCTTAATTGTCTGTAATTTGTTGAGATTCAACACGTTCAATTACACCCGTTAAAGTCGGGTCATTGGGATCAAGAGACTGCTGACAAATTAAGCTGATCGACCATTGATATGGCGTATTTGTCTTTAGATCAGGCGCATCTTCTGGTAATGGAAAGCTAAACTCACTCCCGGTTGTTGGTAATGTGATAATTGTCTGGTAATCGTACTCTTCCTCAGCATCCTTTAAACTAAAAAACACTTTTCGCGCTACTGTTTCCGGGATGTACAGTGAGAATGTAGGACGTTGGGCGATCGTTTTACTTTCAACTGGCATCAAAACCGAAAATCCTGGTGTACCTTCAGCCACCTCATCTTGGGTACAATGACCACCATCACGAGTACCTGCTCCTTTTGTCTCATCATCTGGACTGTCATCTCCAGGAGGTGTAAAAGGTTCATTATTATTCGGATCTTTCACAGCTTGAGTTTGGGCGACCAGACTAGGAACAATCGCCAATTCTAAAGATAGTGTGATGGACAATAGAATTAAAACGAAACGCCAACTAAGCCACTTTACACTGAAAAAATCAAAGGGTTTCATGGGTCTAAAATTGATACAGTTATTCTAGAGATAGACTCGTTTAAGTGACGGTCTATCCGCCTGAATATTTAATTGTTTTTTTCGGCAATAGATTCCGAAATTGCTGTCACCCTATTTGTGGAGTTGTCTAAAACTTGTATTATAACATTTAGCGAAAATAGCATCCACCAAAAGGCAGAAGACAGAGGGACTGGCAGAGCTGGGGGAGATGAGGGAGATGAGGGAGATGGGGGAGATGAGGAAGATGAGGAAGATGGGGAAGATGGGGAAGATGGGAAAGAGGATTACCAATCAACAATGAACAAATGACAAATGACAAATGACAAATGACAAATGACAAATGACTTAAGCTGTTCGGCATTTAAACCTTAATGTCAATAATGGCGAAATCCTTGCCGTAGTGCGAGCATCTTGCTCGCTACCCATTCCCAATTTAAATGCATGACAGCTTATAACCAATTGCCAACCAAAATAAAGGGTGCCCAGTAGTAGGGATGCTTATATTGATTTTGCCGGAGTAGAAATAACTGAGCTTGACGCAAGGCTTCAGCGCGATTAGTATCAGGCTGAGTTAAATTATTATACAGTTGAATCATCGCCTGAGCCGTTGATTGATCTTTCACGGACCATAACGTGCCAATGGTACTGCGGGTTCCAGAACGCACCGCTAATCCCGCTAATCCTAACGCCGCTCGTTGATCACCATTTGCGGTTTGACACGCACTGAGAACCAGGAGTTCAATCGGGGGAAAACTGTCTTGGTTTCTACCTTTGAGAAGTTGAGATAGGGTATTGGCATTAAACCGCTTATCCCAGGTGAGAATAAACGTGTCTTCCGGGTTAGAACTAAATTGACCATGGGTAGCCAGGTGAACCACACTCACCGGAAGTGTGTTAATTTTGTTCTCTAAGGCGGTGCTGGTAAAGGCTTGATTGAACAGAACATTGGATGGAATATTTGTACTAACTTGTTGAATTTCATCTTCGACAGCCGGTAACGCCGAAAATCCTAGACGGGGTTCACTTAATCCGCCAGTAAGAGAACGCAGTTGCAATTGGGTTAGCGATCGCGGCTCTAGTAATTGTAACCCTGGTGTTAAGGCGATACTATAGTTCTCGATTAAATACTGTTGACCATCATGGAGTGCAGCCATTGGCACATTCCGCAACACGCCATCGAGGACAAAGACTAAGGTTTTGATATCCTGTTGGGCAAACTGAGGTTCTACAGGTCGAATCAACCAGTCATAAATGGTTTGAGAAATCGTCAGCCGTTTGCGGTTCGAGTAGGCGATATTCATCGACTGTCGCAGTTGATTCACCGTCTGTTCAATCTCAGCTTGAGGTAACGTTGTGCTGTAGGTTTCTAAGGGCTGTCCGGGTAAAGAGAGAATTACGGCGATTCGGTCTGGTAAAATAATCGGATAAATCACCGCTGTTTGGGTATTGCTATCCTCAATAACTGTATCAATTTGCTCGGCTTTAGCATCTAAGCAGGAGGTGCGAAAGTAGTTCTCTAGTTCGGCTAACTGGAGAGATTCAATTACATTACGCGCCCGGTTTAGGTTATCCGGTGAGGGACGTTCTAACAATAAACGGACTAAATTCCGGTAGATAGGTTCAATTTGTTCTTGAAATGAAAACTGTACATCGGGGTTCATCGCAACTAAATCTCCCCGAATCGATTGTAGCAGATCAAAGGCGTCTTGATTAGCAGTAATCGCGGCGTTCAGGTCTCCATTTTGCTGATAAAGTTGGGTCAGTTGCCATTGCCATTGATAGGAAATATCTCTGGCGTTAATGGTTTGGGAAAAAAGCAGAGCTTTTTGGATTAAGCGTTCAGATTCTAACCATTGCTGGTTGATTTTATAGAGTTTTCCTAGGGTTCCTAGGGCTAAGGATTCAGCGCGGATATCGTTTAAGGCTTTGGCTTGGGTAATGGTTTTGGCGAGGAGGTGGGCGATATCTTGTGATGTGATCGAGTCTGGAGAATATTCCTCTGGATTGTCTAGAAGTTCGATTAAACTTTCTGCCCAATTCACCTGAGCATAGATAGCATATCGACTGGGAGATAATTGGGAGAGATTGTGCTGAATTGGGGTAAATAAATCTTGTGCTTGATTAAACTGCTGTTGACTAATCAGTAACTTAAATTGGTTGAGTTGGGCTTCGAGTTGGTTTAAGGGATTGGTTGCCGTTTTTGCCGCTTTATGGTAATAATTTATCGCGGCATCCCGATCGCCTAAAGATCGTGCCGCATTACCCAGATTCAAGAAAGCCGCGCTGATATCGGTGGGGGACTTGAGGGTTTGGGCGATCGCTAAACTCTGGTTAAGCACGTTTTGGGCATCGTCTAATTCTCCAATCGCTTGCCAAACCATCCCCAGGCTACGTAATCCGGTGGCTTTAATCAGCGAATCCGGCTGTCGCGTTAGCGCTTGCTGTACCCGTTCTAAGACTTGTTGTGATCGCCGAAACATCCCCAAGCTTTGCAAGGCTTGCGCCTGATTGATTTGACACCCTAAGACACCAATAGAATCATCAGCTTGGGAGTAAGCTGTCTCGGCGGCTTTCCAGGTTTGCAACGCCGCTTCCGATTGTCCGGTTGCCAATTGCAGACTGCCTTTAGTATTTAAGAGTTGTGCTAAGAGTGCAGGATCAGTGGGAGTAGGGAGGATAGTCAGACTTTCTTCAATCGATTCTTTTGCCTGTTCCCACTGTCCCAGATGTTGATAAGCAAGGGACAGATAATTTAAACTAATTGCCTGGTTAATGCGATCGCCTGCTTGTTGGTAAACCTGTTCCGCTTCTTGCCAAGCCAGTACCGCATCAGCAAAACGTCCCCGATCATAGTCGATTTTACCTTGACTGAATTGGCTGACCGGATCAAGAGATTGAGCCAAATAAGAATCCTGTGGGTTTGGCTGGGGGAGAGTCGAGGCATTTCCTAGGGCGACAGAAGAGGCGATTATCCCCACCACAGTTAACCAGGCTAAACCTAGAAATAGTAGCCGCTTCCTAACACGTCTTCCCAACCATCCCATAGATCCCATCCTGAATTTAAGCGCCTTAACCAGGGCAAGTTTAGTTACCCTTAAACCTTTATGGTTAAAGTCTTAACATGAATCTGGCGATCGCTCAATCATTCCTAAACTCATCAATCAAGTTGATCCTGGTAGGCTTGCCAAAAATTCTTCGGGTAACATTACTGGAACAGGCGATGCCACAAAATCGGCTATATTGCGTGTAATGATAATCTCCAAACCTGCCGCCAGTGCAGCTTCACTTGTTACCGCATCTTCAAAATCTTTCACAGAGCTTTGCAATGCGGCTCGAATCACCTCATCGGTTACACTTGCCACTTGAATCCGTTCTAATAAAGTTGATAGTAGTTTCCTTGCCGCGTCACTACCTATCTGACGACGCAAAATATAGAAAATGTTGGTTATGGCATGACCTGAAACATATCCCTCAACCCACTCTTGGGTTGCTGAATTTAAGGCTTGTGCGGAAGCCACAACAAAAGGTTGGCGTTGAGCAAGAACATCAAGTACGATATCACTATCAAATAACACCCGTTTCACTGGTATTTTGTCTCCAGATAATCAATGTAAGACTCGTTGGTATCCTCTGGACTTAGCTGAATAACACCCAGTAAACGTTGAGTCCAAGGATCAAGCTCCGTCATGGGTACTGCACTGAAGCTTGGAGATATTGATGATAGAGTTTCTTGTTGAATTGAAGTCAACAGCGACTGAACTAAACGCCAGCGATCACTGATGGATAATTGCAAGGCTTGGTTTTGTAATTCTTGCCATGTCATTGGATTCTCTCTTTCAATAATTTTTCTTTTCTAATTATATAGATTAGAATTGTAGGGGTACCCTGACGTGCGCCCTTTTATCACACCAATGTGCGCCCGACTTAACCGTAAAATCCATTCTACCATTTTAGCTGTGTCACGCCACTCGTTTGAGTTAAGGCTTGTATCCTTGGTGTGAGGCGATCGCACTTAGGAAAAAGAGCGATCGCACTTCCTCATCACCAAAGCTAATTATGATTGTTGTCATTTTATTGACTTCCACAAGTGCGAAAATCCATGCCAATATTCACTCGTTTGCCTTGATAGGGTTGAGCCGTAAGTATCACTGTGCCATCCTGATCAACAACCCAACCTTGGGCTTCAATTAAAGGTTGAGGATTAGTTTTAGGATGCTGAGAATTCGCAACAGTTGAGGATGGAGAACTCTGGCTGGATAACCGTCGCGTATCTTCCCAAATTGCTCGTCCAGACAGGTATTGACTGGGAGAATTGGGAATTCCACCGCGTCCGGTGACCACAAAGCGATCGCCTGTATCCGCCGGACAGCCGGAAACGATTTGCCCAGAGGGATCAGAGAAGGTTGAGGGCAGTTCAATTAACCCTCGTGAGGGGTCAATATTCGGCGTATTAATCACAATTCGACCATCAATTCCTAATTCTGAACTTGCTGTAATATCACTTTGGGGCGTTAATTGGTCACTCACTTGCAACCCTAAAATTGTTTGGGTAGTAATCGTAATATTGCCGCCATTTCCTTCAAAGGCATTCGCCGTAATATCACTATTTTCCGACAGCACCCCCACAATAAAATTAGCGTCAACTGTTAGATCTCCCCCATTGCCACCGCCACTATCGGCTGTGCCTGCACGGGTGGACAGTTGACTATTATTTCGCAAGAGAAATGTCTCGGCTACCTTGAGGTTGATATTCCCTCCTTCCCCGGATAAACTCGTTGCTGAAATTGACCCTTGATCTAAGAACAGAGAGCGGACATCGATATTGATATCGCCAGCATTGCCTGTCCCTGTAGCACTCACCGATACCGCCGCGCGATCGCGAATATTTAATTCACTCGTAGGACTATTAATATTGATATCTCCCCCATTACCAGATGCGGCTTGAGTTGAGGAGGCAAATAAACCCGTCCCCAGGAGAGTGCCTTGATTATTGGGGTCAGACAGTTCAATTGACTCCGACACATTCACGAATAAATCCCCCGCTTGTCCGGAATCAAAAGTAGTGGTTAAAACCTGCGCTCCTCCTCGTGCGACAAGTTGAGGAGAAGTTAGGGTAACATTGCCGGATTCCGCCTGATCAAACGTTCCCGAACTTAACAGCGAATTGTCTAATTCGATCCGATTTGTGGCATCAATCTGAATATCTCCTCCCCTCCCTTGACTCAGCGTCGTGGTGGCAATCAATCCACCATCACGGGCGATAAAATGTGGGGTTTCAATGAAGACATTTCCCGCTGCTCCTTCTCCATCCGTAACTGTGACAATTCCCTGAGTAAAATTATCTAGGGTGAGTGTATCGGCAAACGCTGGATTCACAAATTGCTCTTGCAACGCCTCAAATCCTGCTCCTGTGACTTCAACGGAGTCTGAAGCGCGAATCCGAATATTTCCACCATTTCCGAAACGCGATGTCGAGGCATTAATTCGACCGTTATTCAGTTGCAGATTCTCTAGATTCAGTCGAATATTTCCCCCTTCTCCGAAACCCAGGGTTGCTGATGTGATCTCTCCCCCTTGTTGGACAATCAAGTCTTGGCTCGTAATATCTATATCGCCAGCATTGCCTGATTCATTCGGTGAAAATAAATCCGTGGCGATGGAACTAGGAAAACTGCCATCCACTGACCTGCCAATCACTTCAATAAACTCAGCATTCTTAATCGTTAATTGTCCCCCATTGCCGTCTGCTCCAGCGTTTCCCAGAACGCCAGCACCATTGCGAATGCTCAAGTTACGCACCTCTAAGGTTAAGTCCCCAGCATCGCCATCACGCCCCGTCGATGTGCTAATCAAAGCTCCATCTGTTAGAGTGACGTTCTCCGCCGTCAGGGTTAAATCCCCAGCATCTTCACCCAAGGTTCCTGTACCGATACCTCCCTCTCCTTGTAAAAAGACATCTGTTGCATTGACGGTTAAATCTCCCCCCTCACCCTGGTTGACAAAGGTAGTAATTCCACCACCGTCACGAATAGATAATCGCCCAGTATTAATTATTAAATTGCCAGAGTTCCCACGACCCGACGCTGATGTGGAGATTCCCGTATCTCCTTGCAAGGGGATTTGAGCCAATTCAACAGGATTGGGATTAAACGCACCCGGTTGATTGCCAATAATTTCAATGGACTCCGTGGCGTTAATCGTGACATTTCCGGCATTACCACTATTGCTTGGATCGGTACTAGAACCAACCCCCACGCCGAATGGAAATGTTGTCTCAGGGTCTTGGATAATCGTTAATCGACGAGTATTTAGGTTGATATCCCCCGCGTCAGCACTACTCATTTCAGCACTACCCGGAACAGGAGCAGCCGCCGTCCCAATATTACTATTCCGAATCACTATGTCATCAGCAGCATTAATCTGTACCATTCCTCCTTGAGCTTCATTGAAGGCAAAGGAAAAAATAGACCCATCTTCAACAAGGATAGATTGAGCGGTAATTGTAATTCCTTTTGCCACGCCAGGAAGTCTGCCACTGTTGGTGAGAGTATTTCCTCTATTCCAAAACAGTCCACCACTGTTAAGCGTGATTTGTCCGGCAAAATTGCCATCCGATGCGATGGTTTTATTAACACTCAGATCCCCGATCGCATTGAGTGAAATATCTCCAGCTTGATTCTCGGAATTGGCAACAATATTTCCCATCGTATTTAGATCTCCGGCTGCATCAACAGAGATATCACCTGCTTGATTGATACCGTCGCTAACCAGAGCTGCTGTAGTAGTGATTGCCCCATTTTCACTTTTAAGGGTAATGTTCCCGCCGATTGCTCCCCTTGAGGCGATATTCTGGTTAATACTCAGATTCTCGTGAGCCTCAACCGAGATATCTCCCCCTTGATTTAGACTATTGCTAACCAGAGTTGCTGTAGTTGTTATGCCTCCATTTTCACTTTTGAGGGTAATATTCCCGCCAATTTCTCCCCTTGCGTTGATATTCTGGTTAATACTGACATCCCCGATCGCATTGAGTGAGATATCACCCGCTTGATTCTGGGAATTGGCAATAATAGTTTCCATCGTGGTTAGGGTTCCGGCGGCATCAACAGAAATCGTTCCGGCTTGAGTAATACCCTCACTCACCAGAGACGCCGTAGTTGCGATCGCGCCATTTTCACTGTTGAGGGTAATGTTCCCGCCGATTTCTCCCCTTGAACTGATATTCCCATTAATATCAAGATTCCCGCTAGCATCAACAGAGATATCACCCGCTTGATTTAGACTATCGCTGATCAGCATGGCGGAGGTCGTGATCGCCCCCTTTTCACTGTTCAGGGTAATATTTCCGCCTATGCCTTCAGTTGAGGTTGAGGTGATATTCTCATCAACACTCAGATTCCCGCTAGCCTCCAGTAAAACATTACCTGCTTGATTGATCCCATCGCTCGTCACAAAATCCGTGGTCGCGATCGCCCCATTTTCACTTTTAATGGTGATATTACCGCCATTGTTCGCTACGACATCATCAAACGTTCGTCCAGTATTTACCAGCCCTGTGGTGACATTACCCAAGGCAAACAAAGTAATATCACCACTGCTGCCGCTATTGCCTAAAACATTGGCGCTGCTGATTGTACTATTGGCGGTGTTAATTTGACTGGTATCGGCAAAGGTTCCGGAGGTAATCTCGATTCTCCCACCCAGGGATGTCAGAGTAGAACCCGGATTCATCAAAAACTGAGCGACTCCAGCATCCCGTTGAGACGCGATCGCATTTTCGTCATTAATTTTGGCAATAAAGTCTCCACCATCGAGAAGGATTAGCAAGTTATCGGTAATGGTAATCGAACGTCCTGCCTGTAACGTTAAACTATTGCTTGATGGGCTAAAAATACTCTGGTTAATGGCAATATCATTATTTGCCTGTAACGTGACGGAGTTAGTGGCGAGAGCCGAGCCAAGCACATTACCATTAATAATCGATACCTCTGTTGGATTCGTCTCAAAGGTTTGTCCCTCGGCTGGGTCATTTCCATCCGCTTGAATCCAAATATTTTTGGGGTCGAGTAACAGGATTCCCACGTCTCCCAAAGGTGCGGTTGTCTTCACGATTCCGGTAAACTCTAAATATCCACCAGATACGTCCACAAACCCACCATTAGATTGAGGAGTGTCACTCGCACCACGGGCAGTAATCGTTCCCTTAAATTGCGTTGTTTCATTGCCCCTAATTATCACCCTACCGCCATTCCCCTGATTCAGAGAATCGGCTTGAATCTGCACCCCCTCAGCAATGGTTACTTGTTCCCCTTGACCAATAGTGACGCTACCGCCACCTGTAAGAGAAGAGACATTAATTCTGGCAGTTTCTAATAGCTGAACGTCCTCACCTAATACCTGAATCGTACCGCCGGGAGCGGTCAATGAACCTGTACTCATCACCCTATCTCCCGCTAGCGTCAAGGTTTGTCCTGTACCGACGCTTAAATTCCCCTGATTCCGAATTTCCGCTTGCTGTTGGCGTAAGGCGTCTAAAAATAAGACACCGGGTTGAATCGCCAACAGTTGACTGTCTTGGGGATTAGTCGCCCGAAACACACCATCGTTTCCCAATTTAATCCCATCAGCGGTACTAGCAACAAAAGAACCCGCGACATCTAATTGGGCATCGTTACCAAAAAGAATGCCATTGGGATTGAGTAAAAATAGGTGGGCATTGCCATCAACGCCTAAGGTGCCAAAAATATTTGATCGGTTATCCCCTGTAACCCGGGTTAAGATATTGGCGATGCCATCCGGATTGGCAAAGTAAACCCGTTGGTCTACATTAACGTTAAACTCACTAAAACTATGGAACAAGTTACTCCCCCGCTTTGCGCCACCTTCAATTAAATCCCGCGCACCTTGAGGACTAACAATAGAGTTTTCTGTGCCTAACGTATCATCTGGGATTAACTGAGCCTGAACCGTCGGATTGAAAAGGGTTAGCCAGACTAACGGTAACGTCAACGTCCGCCCCTGTTTGAGAAACTTGATTATAGTCATCAATCCTAACCCCCTGCTTCTCGCCCACCCCAACTATCATAATACTCCAAGAATGGAAAAGAACAAGGGCAACGGAGAAGGTAGAGGGATGGGGGACTCATCTTAAGTAGAATGTCGCTGACTTAAGCTGGTTTCGTAGTAGGCACGAAGCGTGCCATAAGCGAGTCGAGCGCTGACTACAAACTCTAAAGTCAGTGACATTGATCTTAAGTAGATAGACATAATGTAGATAGTCGTGAACAGTAATCCCCTTCATTCCCCCCAAGATGGCGAAAAAGGCGACAATTACCATCCCAATAATCACAGGTTAGAAATACTCCGCAGAGAACTGAAAAAAACAGTTTTGAGCTTCTTTGATTAAATTATAGTAGCTTGAGTTGGATTTAAAATTGATCCCATATTTCTCACTTAAATAACCTTTGATCTTCTCTAACCCCTGGTTGTCGTCTTGGTTTAACCAATTTATTACATCTTGTTTCTGCTGTTTGGTCAAATAACCACTAGAGCCTTTGTAAGATAATTTAAGCCCTTCTACTCCCAACTCTTTAAAACGTTTATTCCATTTGCTAATAAACCCATTCGATACATTGATAACCTTGGCAATTGATCTATAATCCCAGCCTTGAAGATTTAATTTTACCACCATAGCTCTTTTTAATTCTCTGGAATCCGAATTGCTTTTAACCCACTCGTCTAACGCTTTAATTTGTTTTTCTATATGTTTATCTTCCATATAGGAGTTGATTCAATAACTACGGCTTTAACTTGACTAAATCAAGAATAACAGTTAATTTTGAATCGAAACATACAGAAAAATTCCTAAAAAGTGACTAATTTTTGATCAACTTTAAGCTGACATGCATTTTCTGCCACTTTTGTCAATACATAAAAAGTGATAATTTTCGCTAAAACTTCGTCATTTCTGGTTCTTCTCTCCAGACGCACCATGTCATATCATGTCCGGTGGAATACTTACACGCTTCGGTGGAGACAAGGCAGAGGGC
>CAZNNK010000125.1:0-10829 GCA_964574085.1 uncultured Coleofasciculus sp. | reverse complement strand
TCTCCCCTTATTGAAAGGGTCGATTTGACCTCTATCCCTCTCCGGGTTGCTTCGCTGAACCCGGAGTCTCACGAGTAAAGCGATGATGCTGACCAAAAAAGCGCACCAGAGAAAAATCAGTAACTCCTTTGACTTTAGTCAACTCTTTGCTCAAAGCATGAAAAAGGGTCAAATCAGTCACTCTGACTGGTATGAATTACTGATAACACCCATGGATAATGCCTTTACCTCCGATCATGAGGAGGCGGTGACTCGATTAATCTATGGGGTGCGACATGGCTTTGTTAAAGTTGTTGAAAACGCCTAGTGCAGCGCGGCTTCAAATACTAACCAGTTAACCAGCTCCTTAAAAGCAGCTACCTTATGTTCCTTATAGGCTTCTGCCATCTGCCTTCGGACTTCTGCCTTCTTGTACTAGTTGTTGCCCACGAGTCATTGGCTATGTCGCGATACGTCCGGCGGACACGCTTCGCGAACGCGGTGATTGCCCAATTTTATCGATAATGTCTATTTTCTTTCACGAAAACCTCTATCGAACACCCACCCTGATGACCCGATTGCAGGAGTTTCCAGTAACCGTATGCGGGGCTGGGGCGCTGGGGGCAAATCTGACTGAAAACCTGGCGCGTTCTGGGTTGGGCAAGCTACGGGTGATTGATCGCGATCGCATCGAGGAACGCAATCTTTCCACTCAACCCTATTACAAATCCGATATTGGTGCCTATAAAACCAAAATCTTGACAAATACACTCTATCGTGCATTAGGTATCACTGTCGATGGGCGTGCCAAAGAACTAACGGCGGACAACTGTTCTCAATTACTTCGGGATAGTCAGTTAGTCATTGATACCTTTGACAATAGTGTCGCCCGTCAAGCGGTGAAAGACTATTGTCAACAGGTGCAAATTCCCTGTCTGCATCTGGGATTGGCAAGTGACTATGCGGAGATCATTTGGAACGATCATTATCGCGTTCCCTCACCGATCAATGATGATATTTGCGATTATCCTTTAGCACGAAATTTAGTGATGCTGGCGGTGGCGGTTGCTTGTGAGGTAATTATTACCTTTGTCGCCACTGAAAAGCAACAAAATTTCACGATTACGTTAGCTGATTTAGCTGTTAAACCCTTGAATCTGTAGATAGTCTCAAACTTCCTTGAAGATAAACAACTGTCTCTACGGCTCCAAGTGTTGATAGCTAAGGGTTTTGGCTTTGTGCAGCAAGCTCTAATTAAAATCTTTAACTTAGCTTCTGTTTAGTATCGATGCAGCGTTTAGCCGTGGAATAGGTTGAAGGATGAAGCGAAAAAATTACTGTCTGATTATTGAGGAGTGATGGCTGATGGATATAATTTTCATCGCAACGGTTGGGGTTAAGGGTAAATGCAGTCATTTGACTTGTTCCTTCAGTTCAGGCGACTTGGGAGGTAATCGTGATTGAGGCGGTGTCGAAAATAAAGGTGATACTCCTGTTGATCAAAAATTCTGAAGCTGTTCTTGGCGTTCTAATAGTTCTAGGTAAGAGATGGGTACAACTAGGGGCCACAGGATAGCAGCGAGGAGTAAGAACATGAGCGAGTGAAATTGGGCTTTGGAAGAGAGGTTTTCCTCACGTTTTAAAAAGCCTAGCCATCGCGTGAAGAAAAGCGGCAGCATAACTAGATAATAGAGGATTAATCCGCTGAAAATGAAGTCCCACATAAGTTTCCTTGGTTGGTTGACAGTGAAATAAGTTTCTAACTATTACTCTGGGTTCATTTCTCCCCTTTACGCAAATAGTCAGGATTTCGCAACAAATCTTTACAAAATTAATCACTAACTCTGTATTCAGTGGATTGCCAGCTTGAACAGTCCGGATCAATGTAATGCAAAAATGTAGCCACAAGTACATAAAATTGGGGTTATAGCAAAAGGCAGAGGGCAGAAGGCAGAAGGGAAAAGATTGACTGGTCAAGGTTTGGCGCATTTTGCTGTGTCCTAATCACCTTGGCGACTGCTATAATTCTTTATTAGTTCGTTCCTCACCATTCCCTGTTCCCTGTTCCCTTGTTATCTATCGGGGTTGTTCTGCACAGGGGAGAGTCGGGCGAGATGGGCAAATACTCCCGGCAGTTTGATGGGTGATCTGATCCGTCTCATGCTGAACATTAAAATCTGTGCTTTGACTGAAAATAAGCGGTGTTAGTTGCGGAATACTGACTATATTGAGTCCAGCACTAACCACTTCAATTATAGCGATAGATAGTGTTTGAATGTGTCTTGAGGTTGCCACAAAACTTACTCCCAACTGTAGCTATTGACAGGTGTACAATAGTGTGAATTTAAGAAATGGGTGAAGTCGCGATACGTCCGGCGGACACGCTTCGCGAACGCACGTCATCTGCCAATCGCTTTAACCTTGACGACGCCTAGTTTTCAAGCTGAATAACGCTGGCGGAGATAGCGGACACCAATCATCAAGCCGAGGGCGGCTAAACCCAAGCCAGCAGAGGGTTCAGGGACTGACGTACAGTAACCGCGATCGCAAATCCCCGATTTATCGAACTTGAACGCGATCGTATGTTCACCATCAAAGCGATTCAAGTCATAACCAGCCGCGAGTAATTCCGACTCAGACAGATACATAAGACTGGTGAGAAATTCCCCCGAACCAATCGTATTTAAGCTTTGAGATTGGTCAAAATAAGAGGTATCAGCAGGTAAATCCCCCAGACTCGGACTACAGTCAGCACCTTGACAAAAATCGCTCACTCGTTGGTTGTAAGCTTCCAGGCTATCAAATCCACTATTAATATCCGTGGTACTAATCGCGGTGACATTGCCATAAAGACCCAGATTAGGGACTAAGGAATCATTGGTTCCGGCAAAACGTACTCCGAATAAATCCCCTTGATTATTCGCCGTGGTGAAATCTTGCTCGGTAAAATTGAAGAACAAATCCCCCCAACCAATATTGCCATCCTCAGCACTGGTTCCATCAACACCTGTTAACGACATATTGGCATTAATCGCCACAAAAAGGCTATCTTTGGTTTCCTTGAGAGCTAAACTGTAAATTTCATAGGGATTACCATTCCCACCAACTTGCAATCCATCTACGCCATCATTAAACGAATCAATCGCATAGTGCCATCCTGATTCATCAACGGGATTTTTGCCAACTTGGAGGGCAATACCATCGTTAACACATTCGGTAAACGTATCAACTGTAGTATCTTCATTGAGAGCAAACGTAGCGGCTTGAGTGGATTCGCCTGTGGCAAATAGCAAACCACATACGGTGGCGATAGGGAGGATTGGAGCAGAAATAGAAAGTTTTGCGGTATAGTTCAACATTGTTTTCTCCTTCAAATTTTTAGCTTTTGTTGGTTATTTGTTTGTGCCTTTACCCATAAAGAACTCTAGCCAAGATTCAATAGGTATAGATCAATGCCACTGACTGGTATGCTGGTGGGCAATGCCCACCCTACGGGATATCTGTCAAAAAAACGTTGGCAGGGGCGGGTTGAGTTACATCTGGGTGCAACCGATAAGATAATTGTAAAACCTGCTCCTACACCTGCCGTAATTTCCGCCTACGCAGTAATACAACACCCGAACCAAAGGTCAACAAACTGACGACAGAAACGGGTTCAGGCACGTTCTGACTGTCTTCCTCTATGAGTGCATGCATATCGAAACTCGCCGTATCCGTATCAAAGTCAAGTTTAATTGGGAACGCTGTGGGATTGGTGGGATCAACATCGAGTCCGGTAATCGTAAACTCGGAAACACCATTACCCAACAGTGAGACAAAATCGATACTGTCTCCGGGTAGAAATTCACCCAGATTTGTATCTCCTACAGATACGGTGAAGGGATTTTCAAAGCCAACCGGGAAGTTCAAAATTGAGGTAAATAAAGAATCCCCGGTCATTTCATAGCGGAAACCATAGGCGGAAGGTGGGTCGTACCATTTCCCACCAATAACGTCAATAAATCGGAACACTCCATCCAAGGTACTATCAGGAAGCAAGGGATTAAATTGAGAATCAGCGATGTTATTGGCGCGGTAAATTCCTTCTGTCCCATCTTCCATTTTTGCCCAAAAGACAATTTCATTATCATCACTCAGGCTGTGCCGATCCATGGCTAAATCAACTACAGTGGAACCGAATAAGGTATCGCCAATGCCAATAACTTTATCCTCGACTGCATTACTACCTACAAAGATACCTTTACCCTGGTTGCTAAAGACACTAGACCCTTCAACCACCTGATTTGCCATAAACGCGACGAGTCCTTTATTATTGATAGAACTGGTGCCAACATTATAGAATGTATCGGGTGTTTCTAACTCATCATAATTATTCCCAGCAATCAATTCACCATTAATGCCATTCGTCTTAAAAATGACTTGACCTACACCATTATTGTGGGCAAACGCTGAGACCTCTCCTTGGTCATTTATATTGGCTTCCCGATATGAACCATCCCAAAAGTTAGTTGGATCGGCAACAATTAGATAGTTACCATTCTCATCCCCTGTAAAGACGCCGTAGTGACTGACAAAGCCCACCATTCCCTGATTATTAATAGAGGGTGCATGAGCGACAAGACTGTCACTGGAAAGGGGACATTGTTGATCTGATGATCCAGCGCCTGTACAGTCGGTAATTTGGATGGTTTTACTACCATCACTTGTAAATATTTCTTGCGCCCCATTATCGAGATTGGCAAGAAAGGCAACCGTGCCATTATCGTTGAGAGATAATCCAGGAGCAAAATTACTATAGATTTCGCTAGTGTGGGCAATTTGTTGGGTGTTACTGACACCGTTACTGGTAAAAATACCGTGTTCTCCCGAATCGACATCGGCAAAAAAGGCAACAGTTCCATTATTATTTAGGGATAAACCCTGACCAAAATTGCTCAAGACAGAATCACCTTTGGTATCAACAATAATTTCCGGTGCGCTGACGCCAGTGCCAACATAAATGGCTTGACCCCCTGATTTAAGTTCAGCAAAATAAACAACTTGTCCGTTATTATTAATTCCCAGACCTTTGCCGCGTTGATAGTCTGGATCATCGGTCAATTTATAGCCGCTATTGCCGCCTGCGGTACCGAGTCCTGTCCCCAGGCTGGTAAAGGAACTGAATGAATCGCTAGTTTCTACTATTGGGCTAAAGTTGAAGCTGAAGCTGAAGGCTAAGGCTTTACCACTACTGAGTAGGCTGAGAGATAGTCCGACTACGGTAAGAGAAAGAATTGGCTTGAATTTCAGCATAATCGTACTCCTGAAAATTCTGAGAGAGTTGAGATAACTGTAAAATAGTCTGATTGATCAGATGGTTATGCTTTGCTTATAAGTCTATTAAATCGGTTTATTTTTGATTTGAACCCACAGCTAGCTATCAGATAGAATTTTGAAGGTTTGTTTGAAACCTATCAAAAGGTATCACAAGCTATCAGAAGGTATCAATATTAGTGATAACTTCTTCATTTATCGTGGCGCTGTCTTCGCTATAAACATTTGCATCGCTGACTTAAACCACATTCATTTTAATCATTGGATTATAAATGATATCCTAGTGGAATAGAGTCAGGGTGCGTTACGTTATCCTTCGGGGAAGCGGCGCGAATGCTAACGCACCCGACAATTTTGCTGACTATTGAATACCTTTAGCTGTTTATGTCGTGGGATAGATTTTTACAACAAATTGCGGATTATCAGGGTATATTTGATGCCGATGAGAGACAGGTGTTCTGTCGCCGCTTTGCGGAACGGAATTGGGGAGAACTTGATGCCAAAATTGCTGACGATTTGCATATCAGTGAAGTGACGCTGCAGCGACGAATGGGACGAATTTATGCGACATTTTCCCATTCTTGTCCGGCGCTGAATACGGAGAAAAAGGGGAAATTTAAGCGCTTGCGAGACTGGTTAAAGCGGGAGTATGTGCGATATCAGCAGCATGGAGAACAACTGAGGAATCCAGAGACAGATTTCCGGGCGATCGCGTCTCCTCTCTGCCAAGATCGTTATAGTGAACCGGGGATTCTACCTACCTGTTATCAGGAAATCCTGAAGCCGGGATGTTTACTGCGGATTAAAGCGCCGTGGAAGATGGGGAAAACCGAGTTGATGTCACGGGTGTTGAATTATGCGGCGGATCAGGGTTATCGCGCCGTGAGTTTGAATCTGCGGGATGCAACGGCGACGGATTTTCAAGATTTGCATCGATTTCTGCAATGGTTCTGTACGAGTGTGACGCTGAGTCTGAACCAAGCATCATTATCAGATAATCCAGTGGCTGAACATTGGCAGCGGAGTATTGGCAATAGTAAGAATAAGTGTAAGACGTATTTTGAGAAGCATCTGTTACCCGGAGACAGTCCCCTGGTTTTGGGGTTAGATGAAGTGGATCGAATTTTTCCGTATCCGGAAATCGCAGGGGAGTTTTTAGGGATGCTGCGAACGCGACATGAGGAGGCGAAAACGCGCCCCATTTGGGGGAAATTGCACCAGGTTTTGGTGTATACGGAAGATTATCGCGAACTGGATATTAATCAGTCGCCGTTTAATACGGGACTTCCGATCGCGTTACCGGAATTGAGTCGGGAACAGGTGCAAGCGTTGGCGCAAGATTATGGATTGGATTGGCAAATCGATCAGGTGAATCAGTTAATGGCGATGGTGGGGGGACAGCCTTATTTGGTGCAAGAGGCGATGAAGCAAATTGGACAAAAGTTGGTCACATTGGCGGAGGTTTTGGCAATGGCGGCGACTCCTAGGGGAATTTATCGGGATTATTTGCTGATGTATGGACAAAAGTTACATCAATCGCCGGAGTTGGTGGCGGCGTTTAATCAGGTTGTTGGTGTTAATTATCCGGTGAGATTGAATCTGGAGGTGGCGGATGTTTTGGAGAATTTGGGGTTGGTTCGGTGGGAAGGGGATGGCGTTAGTCCTCGCTATGAGTTGTTTCGTCGGTATTTTGAGAGTCGGATTGAATCGGGGGGTTAGGGATTGTTTTATTTGATGTTGTGGGGAGAGAGGTTATGTTTTTTTAACGCAGAGGAACGCAGAGGTTTACGCAGAGGAACGCAGAGGGGTTGAGTGGATGGGGGGACAGGTTTTAGGGAGTTGGAGATGGAGTTGGGTTTGATGTTTAGGATTAGATGACGAATAATGAAAAATGACAAATGATAGACAACCAATTTATCGGTGTAATCAGTGTTTTGACGAATGACAAATGACGATTATCAAGTAGGCGGCGCTTTACCCCTGGAGGCGAGGAATTATGTGGTTCGGGCGGCGGATCAAGAACTTTTTCAGGGATTGAGGGGGATGCGGTTTTGTTATGTGCTGAATTCTCGCCAGATGGGGAAGTCGAGTTTGTTGGTGCGGACGATGAAACGTCTGCAAGATCAGGGGTTTGCTTGTGTGGAAATGGAAATGCGGGATATCTGTAGTTATCAAATTACTCAGGAGGAGTTTTATGGAACTATGGTGAGTCATTTGGTGAGTGGGTTTGAGTTGGATCTGGATGAGGGGGAGTGGTGGTATCGGTATGGGTATTTGTCTCCCTTTGATCGGTTCAGTAAGTTTGTGGATGAGGAGGTGTTGGGTAGGGTTGCGGGTAAGATTGTTATTTTTATTGATGAAATCGATAGTATCCTGAATTTAGCCTTTAAGGATGATCTGTTTGGCTTTATCCGTACTTGTTATAATAAACGGGCATCTCAGCCGAAATATCAGCGTTTAACCTTTGCGCTATTGGGAGTAGCGACGCCATCGGATTTGATTGCGGATAATCAGCGCACGCCATTTAATATTGATAGTTTGGCGATTGAGTTGCAGGGGTTTACCCTGGAGGAAGCGAAACCTTTAGTTGGGGGATTACAGGGAAAGGTTCGTTATCCGGATGCGGTACTTCAAGCTATATTAAATTGGACAGGAGGACAACCGTTTCTGACGCAAAAGGTATGTCGGTTGGTGTGTCAGGCGGTAGGAGAACAAAGGGAACAAATGCTTCCCTACACCCCACACCCTACACCCCACACCCTACCTACTGGTTTTGTGGATCAGGTTGTCCGATCGCATATTCTCAATAACTGGCTGTCTCAGGATAATCCTGAACATTTGCGGACGATTCGCGATCGCGTCTTGTCTGGATGTCAAGATAATCAACCGTTATTAATGCTGTATCACCGGATACTAAAACGGAAAAAAGTTCTGGCGGATCAGGATAATTTGCAGCAGCAATTACGGTTATCGGGATTAGTGGTGAAGCGGGGGGAACAGTTACAGGTGGCGAATCGGATTTACGCCTCTGTCTTCGATCGCCATTGGGTGAATCAACAGCTTCAGCCGATTCCCTCTCCCTCGCCATCCCTTCCCCGGTGGCGGGTAATCGCCGCGACGGTGGGGGTAACAGTATTGGTGATGGGAATGCGATCGCTGGGTGTATGGCAATCGTGGGAATTTCAGACGTTTGATTGGTTAGGGCGATCGCGTCAGTCGGAGGAACCGGATCAACGGTTGTTGCTGGTACAGATTACTCGGCAGGATATCGCCAACTTAGGCAATGAATATCCACTGCATGATCGCACAATGCGGCAAGTATTACAAGCCTTAGACCAATATCAGCCCCAACTTATCGGTTTAGATATCTATCGTGACCGACCCGAAGGCAAAGGTCAAGCAGAATTCATTGAGTATCTCAAAACCCGCGATCGCGTGATTCCGATTTGTACCCATCCCAATCAGAATGATCCCGAAGGTATCTCACCACCACCAGAAATTCCCGACAAACGTCTAGGATTTAGTGATGTAATTACCGATTCCGATAGCATTGTTCGCCGTCATCTTTTAGCCATGAATCCGCCTCAACCTTCCAACTGTTCCGCCTACTATTCCTTTAGTTCCCAAATCGCCCTGCGTTATTTACAGAATCAGGGATTTTCTGTTAATTTTCCCACCGCCAAACAATGGCAAATTGGCGGAATTCGCTTCAATATTCTGAATAGTCACCCTGGATTTTATACCGCCTCCCAAGTCAAAGGACACCAAATCCTGCTTAACTATCGCCGCAGCGAGGAAATTGCACCCACTGTCACCCTGACTCAGGTACTCAACCATCAAGTGAATCCGGCTTTGATTCAAGACAAAATTATTTTAATTGGCGTGACTGATCCCAGCGTCAAGGATTACTTTAAAACGCCAGATAATCAAGAGATTCGCGGCTTACACATTCACGCCCATAAAATCAGTCAACTGATTAGCGCCGTTGCGGATAAACGTCCCCTGCTTCAGTTTCCCCCGTGGTGGGTAGAGAGTCTTTGGATTGGAATTTGGGCGTTATCAGCCGGACTCATCAACTGGCATATTTCCCGCCTAACCTATCGAGGAATCGCCAGCGGAACAGTTCTAATTAGTATTGGGGGAGTTAGCTTTATTGTTTTTATCACGATTCATTGTTTCCTTCCTATGACTCCATCTATTTTTGCCTATCTAATCACCAACCTATTCTTATGGAAACACCCATCCATATAACTCCAACCCCAATCAACATCAATCCAACACCCATGAACATCAACCCAACCCCAATCAACATCAATAGAACATCAATTACGCCTACCCCTCTGCGCCCTCTGCGTTAACCTCTGCGCCCCTCTGCGTTAAAAAAACACCCAACCACCCAACCTCAAACCCGGAGAAAAAAACAATGATTTTCCCAAACCTTCCACTCATTCTTTCCTTAATTCTGATCACCTCCACCCCAATCAATCAAACCCCACCCGCCACCAATCTACCCAAACCCCCAGACAGTGAACCCGCCGAGGAACGAAATCCCGGTGGAACTCGGGGTTCCTGTGAGAAAACCGATCAACCCTTTACCCCCTTATTACCCCTAACGAATGGGGAATTTTCCGGCTACACTCTCAGCGGATATCCTACGCTTTGGTTCTACATTCCCTATCAAACCAGTAGCCTAGACTCCGGCAAATTTACCATAGAAGACGAACAGCAAAATACCATCTATCGACAGGAATTTTTCCTTCCCCAAACCCCCGGTTTAATTCAGATCAGTTTACCCAAAACCGCGCCCCCCTTAGCCCCAAACCAACGCTACACCTGGAAACTCATGCTCTATTGTACATCCTCCGGATCATCCATGCGCGATCGCGTGTGGCATCAGGGATGGGTAAAACGGTTGGATAACCAAAACTTAGAGACGCAGATACAACAAGCCGCTTTATCTCAACAGATTGACCTATTCATTGAACATAATCTTTGGTATGATCTACCCCAGGATATCTCCCTGCTTCGTCGCCTCCCCTCAACCTGGGAAATCCTATTAAAATCAATGGGTTTAGAGGATTTGCCACCAGATGCGATCGCGGGTGACGTTGAAGCGATAGATGATTAATTGATCATTTGTCATTTGTCTTGTTTATCTAATTGTAGGGTGGGTTAGGCGGTACTAAATTCTGCCAATAACCGTTTAATTTTATATCCGCCGTAACCCACCAATATTTAAGCTTGAGATCCCCCTAAATCCCCCTTAAAAAGGGGGACTTTGAGTTAGGCGGTACTAAATTCTGCCAATAACCATTTAATTATCTATCCGCCGTAACCCACCAATTCTTTGAATACTATTCGTGAACAAGGGTTGGGGGAGGGCGGGTTTTGTTTAAAAGTTATCGGTAATCTCCTTAATTAAGTCCCTAAACCCGCCCCTACGGTTTGATATTATTTAATTGTTTATCTGTTTGTTAACCAGGCTGAATAATCATGAAATTGTTCCCCTTCTCCCTTGATGGGAGAAGGGATTAGGG
>CAZNNK010000124.1:0-10845 GCA_964574085.1 uncultured Coleofasciculus sp. | reverse complement strand
GAAAAAGGCATCTTGACCCACATAGTAGACGAATTTCTGGCGTTCCAGTGTCCCTGTGGCGATACCTTGGACAAAAGGGTGCGCGAGGCACTCCTGTGCTAAATCTTGATTGGATTGCCATAAATCGCTGCTAACTGTCATCGCGCTCGTTTATTGCCATGGACTCAGATGTTGTTCAGTAAAGGTGGGGAGTTGTAAGACTGAAGGGATCGGTGTTTGATCCAATTCACCGTCTACTGATAAATACACGGAGAACGTAACCGCGATCGCTAGCAGTAGTCTTTCCAGCATAACCCACTCCTCTAATTGTCGCTCTTTTGACCTGTCAACTGCCAGTATCTTCTCACTATCGGTGATTTCAATTAAAGGGCGGGTGATGCAAACCGTTAATTTTTAGTGATGATAGTCTAAGCTTGAGGTGATAGGAGTCATAGATTCTAGAGCGTTGGGTTTAGTTATCACAGGCAACAGGCAACCAATTAAGGTAATAATAATGTAGCCGGATTAAAGATAGTATTATCCAATAGCCCTCACAAAGCAGTCACACTTCCAACGTCATGCCATGACATTTAAATTTCCCCTGCTCATCCTGTTTACCTGTCTGTGGCTCAACCCCTCAGCGCAAGCGTTCAATCCAGTACACCTAGAACAATTGCGACAAACAGGTAGCTGTGTCGAGTGTGATTTGAGTGGAGTGCAATTGCCGAATGCTCTGTTGAGCAATACGAATTTGAGAGGCGCTAATCTGGCTGGTGCTAATCTTATCCGTGCCGATTTAAGACGCGCCAATCTGGAGTATGCCAACCTGAGTGGTGCAAGTCTGGTTTCTGCGAATCTTACGGATGCAAAGTTAACTGGCGCTAATTTAATTGTGGCAGCATTAATCGGTGCAAATCTAACTCGTGCTAATTTGGCTGGCGCTGGATTAAATTTGGCGAAGTTAGCGAGTACTAATCTAGTTGGTGCAAATTTAAGCCTTGCTGAACTAAGGGCGGCGGATTTAAGTAATGCAAATTTGACGGCGGCGGATTTGAGGGGGGCGGATTTGAGAGGAGCAGATTTGGATAATACGATTCTGGTTAACGCTAAACTTAGTTATGCCATTATGCCAGATGGCACTTTATTACCTTAATTTGTTGATTGTTAATTACTCTACTGTTCCCTGTTCCCTATTCCTAATTCAAATGTCTAACTATTTATCAAATTTACGACGTTTTCTATATAGTGGGATCATTGTCGTTGGCGTCTGGTCTTATAGCTTGACTGCAAATGCCTCAGAATCCGTTGTCTTAAAATACCGTTTTTTGCGAGAGACGGTATCGGTTCCTGAACTCTCGACGTTTGCCCAAACTGGTGAGTTATCGAGTTCTCTACGAGCTTATCTGGATATGGCTGGGAAGCAACCTGAAGAACTGCGAACGACGTTAACCCAACCCATTGCAGTCAATGGGATTATGCTGTCTCGGATTCTTAATACTCCTGTGGGAGACGTGATGCTGGATCAAGCGAGTGAGGTGATTCATACTCCAACTAACCAGGCAAATCGCCAGTCGTTGCGATCTGCCTTAGTTCTGTCGGCGCTCAATGATAATCAAATTACCCTGATTGAAGTCCTAGAGAACTACCCAACCGCCGATGTTCATGTTGAAGGCGATCGCTTGGCGGATATCCTGCAACAGATTACCCGCCTGAGTCAGGGATTACCCCAGATTGGCATTTAATATGCCAGAGTTTCTAGAGTATCCCGTAAATACCGACGCACCCGATGCTCTAAACTGCGATCCTGAAGGTGATGAGCGGCGGGATGCTCCATTTGCCAGCGTTGGAATCCAGAACTGGCGGCGATCGCTTCTTTGAGATTGTCCCAAACTGGACTATCGGGGGAAATTTGGTTGGATTTGGATACAGTTGTGCTTTTCATTAGTAATTCTTAAATTTTGTTTGTATTTTTTAACCTTATGTTCAGAATAACGGAGCTGCTTTACTCAAATTGTTACATTCGCAACAACTGATTGCCAACATGTCCGGTTTTTTTTTGGAAGTCGTGATGTTGAACAAGAAGGGGTTCATGAATCCACCTGTTCAGGAGACGATTCCACCGAGGATGATTCTGGGGCGATCGCGGGCAAAATTTGTTTGACCCGAAACCCAGGTACGGTAAACTTTTCCGGTATTTTTTCCACCGGATACGGTTGAGTCCCTGCCCATTCTGCCTCACTGGTAAACAGAACTTGTACCACACTTAGAGGCACTTGTAAAAATAAGTGGCTTGCCAGAAACCCTAATCCTGCCACAACCAATCCAACCACATGCCATGACACAGTCCAGGGAACAACTCCTGCGGCTAGGGGCGCGATGCTATAAATTTGCCATAGTACCCATACCATAAACCCGGCTGCCCCAATCGTCAGCAGGGGGTTGGTTTTTCGGTCAAATAAGCTCAACAGTCGCCGCTGGGATTCCGTGAGGCAATCGGGTTTCAGAGCAACGATGAGTAGACTAAAAATATCAAAGGGGCGGGTCAATTGCATCCACAAAACTGGAGCGATGCCGATAACTGCCACAATCAGCAATTCTAACCAGACAGGCAACAGAGGTTCACCCGTTGCCAGCCCTAGGGCGACAACCTCTAACGTAAGAGGCAGTGCTGCTAAACCCGCCAAATGTATCCACAAGAACGGTTCAGACCAAAAAGAGCGCATTGGATTGTCCTTTGTCTGTTGTCTATTAGTCCTGAGTCATCAACCCAGGACTAATTCGCTGTACCTTAAGTCGCTGATAAAGTCCGGCGCTTGCTCACCATCTTGTAGGTTTCGATGATGTCACCTTCCGACCAATCATTGAATCGATCGACACCAATACCGCATTCAAATCCAGCATTGACCTCTTTGACATCATCCTTCATCCGCTTCAGCGAATCAAGCACACCTTCGTAGATCAGTTGACCTCGACGTTGCACTCGGATCTTGCAGTTCCGCACCGCTTTGCCCGACTGTACGTAGCAACCTGCTACCGCACCACGACCCACGGGGAACACCGCCCGAACTTCCACTTGACCCAAGGGTTCTTCCACCAATTCTGGCTCCAGTAACCCTTCCATCGCTGCTTGAATGTCATCCAAGAGGTTGTAGATGATGTTATATTCGCGCACATCCACACTCTCTTGTTCAGCCGCCGAGCGAGCGCCGTGAGCCAACGTGGTATTAAAGCCAATGATTACCGCACCACTAGCCGCCGCTAAGTCAACATCAGTTTCGGTGACTTCTCCCGCCGTCGCTAGCAGGACTCGAATTTGCACTTCATTTTGGGGTAACTGTTTGAGTGAACCCAGAATGGCTTCCACAGAGCCTTGTACGTCTGCCTTCAGGATCAAGTTGAGTTCCTTGAGTTCTCCTTCTTGAGCTTTGGCAGACAGGCTATTCAGGCTGACTCGACGAGAGGACATCACCTGTTGCAAGCGAGACTCACGTTGTTCTTGGCTTCTGGCGTCCGCAACGGCGCGAGCTTCTTTTTCTTGGGCAAAGACCTCAAATTCATCCCCAGCCGCTGGCACATCACTTAACCCTAAGACCTCTACGGCAAAGGAGGGAGCCGCTTCCTCGACTCGTTTGCCTCGGTCATCAATCATCGCTCGTATTTTACCGAAAACTGATCCCGCCACTAGGGTATCACCGACCCGCAACGTGCCATTTTGTACCAACAATGTGGCAACTGGACCTCTGGCTTTATCCAGATTGGCTTCAATGACCGTCCCTTTGGCTAATCGGGCGGGGTTAGCCGAGAGTTCTTCAATGTCAGAAACCAGCAGGATCATCTCCAGGAGCGTATCCAAGTTTTCTTTTTGGATAGCACTCACGGGCACCATAATTGTTTCACCGCCCCATTCTTCTGGAACTAATCCATGTTCCATTAACTCCTGCTTCACCCGGTCAGGTTGTGCCCCTTCCTTGTCGATTTTGTTAACGGCAACCACAATCGGCACTTCAGCGGCTTTGGCATGGCTGATCGCTTCACGGGTTTGGGGTTGCACCCCGTCATCGGCGGCGACGACCAAAATGGCAATATCGGTTACTCGCGCTCCTCGCGCCCGCATTGCGGTAAAGGCTTCGTGACCGGGAGTATCAAGAAAGACAACCTGTTGGAGTTGACCTTCATGCTCCACATCGACATGGTAAGCACCAATATGTTGAGTAATTCCCCCGGCTTCCCCTTGTGCCACTTTGGTTTCACGAATCGCATCGAGCAGTGTGGTTTTACCGTGATCGACGTGACCCATGATCGTGACGACGGGTGGACGATGAACCAAGTATTCCAAGTCCGCCGCATCCAGCATTTCGGTTTTAGCGGCTTCCGATTCTGCTTCTTCTGTCTGCACCTCAACGCCAAGTTCTTCAGCAACCATTTGAGCGGTGGGCAGATCCAGGGTTTGGGTGATATTCACTGCCAATCCCTTGAAGAATAGCTGCTTAATCACTTCCGTTTCGGCAAGGTTCAGCTTATTCGCCAGTTCTCGAACTGTTAGCGAATCACTTAAGACTATTTGCTCAGGGCGTTCAGCGGCTTCTTGCTTTTCACGACGCCGATCGCGACTTTCTGGTTTACCGCCCGTTTTAACTTCTGGCTTTTTCCTAACCTGATTGGCTGCGCTTGGTGGGGGCGTCTGTGCGGTTTGAGATTTAGGTTTAGGAGGACGAGCCACCGACATACTGACGGCTACAGAAGTGTCCGTTTTTTGGTAGTCACTATCAAACTCTTCCTCATCATCTTCGATCAGTTTCGGTCTCCGCTTGAGCTTCGCCGATTTTCCGGATTTAGATCCTTGCTGCTCTTCTTCCTCATCAATCCATTCCCGTTTCTTCGACTGACGTGGCGGTGTGGGTCGTTTGACTTTAGGAGCTTTGAGTTCAGGCGGTTCCAGAAGGGTTTCTGTCTCTTCTTCGACCTCGTCCTGCTTCTGTTCCTGAGTCCCTGAATCGATAGCTGCCACTTCTGGACTCTCAGCCGGACGAGTCGGTCGGGAGCGTTTGGGGGGAGCTTGCAGCTTAGGAACAGGCTGAGTTGGCGGTTTAGGACGCGCTGGAGCGGGAGCTTGATCCGGAGTTTGCGGTTCAGGAGGACTCGTTTCCGGAACACTCGTCGATTCAGACGGCTGAGTTTTCTCAGCCGGCTTTGAGGGGGTCTCATCTGATCGCTCGCGCTTCAATTTCGGTCGTTCGACCTGGGTAGGTTGACTGGGTTTCGGTGACTTGGGTCGAACGGGGGGTTGGATAAGTTTGGGTTTAGATTCCACTTCAGCTGTAGTATCTTTCTCCTGTGATCCTGTTGATGGAGTTGGAGTTGGTTCTTCTGGTTTTGATTCAGAATTGTCCTCCTGCAAATTCGCCGGTGTCGTTGGTCGATTAAGCTGGGCAGGTGGACGCGGTGGATTTACAGTCGGCTTGACGGGGGGTTGAGCAGACTTTGACCCAGGTGCTGATCCCTGGGACGAGCTAGAACTGGAACGAGGCTTAGGCTTAACGCTCAGAATTTGCTGTTTGCGCTGATTGTTAGAATGTCCATCTTTATGGTTAGCAGAGGCTGAGGTCGCTTGATCACGCCCTTTCAGGCTAGTGATCCCCTCTGAATATTTTTCTGCCGCCGCTCTGATTCGCTCAGCTTCAGATTCTGTAATCGTGCTACTGTGACTTTTGACTGCTATATGAAGTCCTTCGCAAATATTCAAAATGTCCTTGTTGTCCAAATTCAATTCCCGTGATAGTTCGTAAATTCTGACTTTGCCGTTGTTCATCCACTATTCCCCCGTCGTACATATTGTTACACCATAACTAAATGATTGAAAGCGTGTGTGGTCATTGATTTTCGTGCCGGATTGGCTTGAATCAATAGGGTGTTGTTTGAAGTCCCCCAACCTGCTTCGCTTTTGTTGGGGCTTCTAGCATCCCCACATCAGCTAAAACAGTGACGGTCTTATTCGTCTTGGCTTACGCCACGCTTACGCGAACGGGATTTCCCGTTTCATCCGCCGATGCCACGTTGGGTACTTTCTCGCCCGAAAGTCCAGAACTTAATCTGGTGATGGTCTTACAAAGGCGTCCACAGGCGGTAATCTTTTACTCGATCCGCTTGGTTAGAGCAGATTGCGGTTAGAGTTCTAACCAATGCTTCTAACTTATCATTTTTTTCTGGCTATCCTAGCGATTACTTCGGTTCATTGAGAACCTTGCTGGAGTTTTTGGCATGGGTTGGATCTAATCGCTGCGGCGTTAGATGCTCCCAGGATAAGGTTCTAAACGTTGCCATAGTCGTTGATAAATTTCGTCGGGAACCGATGCTCTCAGCGATCGCCCTAATCGATTTTTCTTTTGAGCGGTTGCTAAACAACTCGCTTGAGGACAGATATAAGCCGAACGTCCCATGCCCTGATCTAATTTTACCTGTCGCGATGGATGGATTCGCACAACTCGCCAGAATGCTGATTTTGGTGCCACCCGGCGACAACTTAGGCAACGTCGGTAATTAGGTTCCATAAGGTTCACACGAAATCGGGTCGCTTACCCCCATTTGGGTTGAGAGCAGCCAGAGGACAGAAGGGGTAGGAAGAACCCTACCACCGAGTTTGGCTCCTCCTACAATTAGGACAAAATATCCTCCTCTTCTTCAGAAGCTAATTCTTCCTCATCTTCGGCAAAGTCTTCCTCATCCTCAGCAAATTCATCCTCGTCTTCAGCAAAGTCTTCCTCGTCCTCGGCTAAGGATTGAGAAGGCGTCTCCTTTGCCTCTAAATTAGCAGGTGAAGGAGTTTCTGTGTCTAGCTGTTCCTCATCCTCTTGTTCATCGGCAAGTTCGGCTTCCCTCTGTGCGATCGCGGCTTGTAACTCCTGCATTTTCTGGTGTTCAGCTTCGTAGTCGTACTTGGCGATATCTTTAATATCAATCTTCCAACCTGTGAGACGAGCCGCTAGGCGAACATTCTGCCCTTCTTTGCCAATGGCTAAACTGAGCTGATCTTCCGCGACCAAAATGTGAGCCTGACGCCCTTCCGGATTCACCAATAAGACTTCCTCTACTCGTGCGGGACTCAGAGCATTCGCTATATAGGTAGCGGGATCAGGCGACCAACGAATCACATCTATTTTTTCGCCACGCAATTCATTAACAACCACTTGAATGCGTGATCCCCTAGCACCGATACAAGCTCCAACGGGATCAACATCCCGCTCTAGGGTATCCACAGCAATTTTAGTCCGAGGTCCAACATGACGTGACGGTGGATTCGCTTCTCGCGCTACCGCCACGATTCGCACGACTTCATCTTCGATTTCTGGGACTTCATTGGCAAACAGATAGACCACTAAACCAGCCGAAGCTCGCGAAACCACAAGCTGGGGTCCACGGTGAGGACCTTCACGCACTTTTTTGAGAAAAACCTTAAAGGTACTGCCAATGCGATAAGTATCGTTAGGTAATTGTTCGCGCTTGGGCAGTTCGGCTTCCACTTCCGGCTGACCAAAGCCACTGCTAATCGCCATGATCACCGATTGCCGTTCAAATCGCAGCACCCTAGCTTGGAGAACGGTTCCTTCTAACTCTTCAAACTCTTCTTGGATTAACTTGCGCTGTTGATCCCGGAGTTTTTGGGAGAGAACCTGCTTGGTTTGAATGGCAGCCATGCGACCAAAATCACGTTGATCGGGGGTAACATCTAGAACCACCGAGTCCCCTAATTGTGCCTCTGAAGCCACCTCTTGAACTTCCTTGAGGGAAATATGATGATCGGTGTTGCCAACTTCCTCAACAATGGTTTTGGTACAAAGAATGCGGAATCCTTCTTCTTCGATATCTAAATCGACTTCAAAGTTGTTAAAATACTCATCATCAAAATGAGGTCGCTCCATGCGTTGCGCTCGACGATAGCGCTCGTAGCCTTTGATCAGTGCTTCTCTCAGTGCCTGTTGGACGGCTGATTTCGGTAAATTATGGCTTTGAGAGATCTCTTCGATCATCTTTTTTAATCCTGGCAGATTAACGATAGACATAGGCAAATCTCCATAAACTGTTTATTGAGGGTCGTGAACAACAGAACCAATGCTCAATGACTAAATTCCATCAGATCTAAACGGGTTTAACCCTGCTCATCGAACTGTACTTTAGTCACTTGATCGCGAGGAATGGCGATCGCCCGTCCTTTTTGGTTGATATATATACGGGTATCATCCCGACGAATTAATTTCCCTCGCCATTTTTTATGTCCTTGGTCAGGTTCAGTCGTATTAACCACCACAGCAAATCCTTTAAATGCGACGAAGTCTCGGTCTGTCGTTAACTCTTGCGAGATCCCAGGACTAGAAATTTCCAAAACATAGGCGTCAGGAATCAGATCCACGGCATCTAATTCAGCTTCTAAAGCCCGACTCATGCGTTCACAGTCATCTAAACCCGTATCGCCGTCGCGGTTGCGGATATCTACCCGAAGTACAGGGGGACGTCTGTTCGTGTGAAACACCGCCCCAACGAACTCCAATCCCAATTTTTCGGCTACTGGGGTTGCCAAATCAATTAGTTGTGGAATCAGGGGATGAGTCATAGAAAAACTTCAACAAAAAAAGTGGGTTCAACCCACCACCATCTACAATCTATGCCAAGAAGCCTAGCAATAATTGACACAATCTCCACCGTATGCTCTGTTATAAAAACTTGAGCTTCTCACCGAGTTGAACCCTCAAGGGAACACTCGATCAAAGCTGAACGGTACAGCTACTTATCCCCTCGACCCCCACTTGATGGGTGTCCTTGAGGAATACTTGAGGGTGATATCGAGTACCAAATAGGATGACACACTTGAGGGTGTTCGTTGGGTATAGTCGATCTCTCCTCTGCTATGTTTGAGTTTAGCGCAATCTTTGCTGATTGTGCGATCGGGTCGCCAACCGAGGTCAGTAGCTAGCAAGATATGGGTAGCGAGCAAGATGCTCGCACGACAAAGATTGCGTCATTATCATTATTAACATGAAGGTTTGAATGCCAAACAGCTTACACCGATCGCTTTTGCCGAATTGCCCGGGTTTGGTCGAGAATGTCCTCCAAGTCCTCTTGGGACAAACGCTCGACGTAATTGATTTTGACTTCCTCTAAGAAGGCGTTGAGCAAGTATTGAATTTCATCTAAGGTTTTCTGGGTCTGCATTTGAGATCCATAAGCTTCGCCCAAATGACGAATTAACCGTTGTAGAATTTGATCCCCAACTGGATCATCTGCGATCGCGGCGTCTAATCCATCATAAAGCGCTTGGGTGATTTGTTGCACCAGTCGTTCGGTTAACTGATGGCGAACTGTTTCTACACCTGGTACTCTCTCTAGTCCCTGATAGGCTTGAGACTGATTCAAAATTTTGTCCACATTATGCTGTAGCAAGTCTTCTATATCGGAACGGATGGCGGGAAGCACCTGATTCACTGTCATCTGCACCATAATCTTAGTCAGTGCTGCGACTTCGTCGGTTTCATTGAGATCGATGTAGGGACGAACTTCCCGTTGCTGAAGAAAATTGGCTATCTCCCCTTGGCGAATGGAAGATTGGAGTTCGTTAATAATCTGAATCACTACCACTTGGGTCATATCGCCAGCGATTTCAGCCACAAATCCTTGACGCGCTTGTTTCTGAATCGCACTCATATCAATTAGCTTTGCCTGATCCAGTCGAATCGTCACCGGGATGATTCGCAGCCAGCGCCAGAGGGGAATCAGCAGAAAGATATCATACCAACGCCATAACATCGCATCGAGCCAACTGACCCCGGTGCGACGGCGACTGATTAACCAAGTACGACCCAAAAAATCTGTCAAAAAGACCAGGAAAAAGAAAAAATCGATCAGTCCAAAATAATCGACAAAATCGCCAGTTTCTCCAATGGGACGGTAGTAATTAGCTGCGATCAGAGGACGAATTTCTTCATTAAAAAATTCCAGCTCATTCTCTGGATCTCTAGCGGTTAAGTTTTCTAGGCTCCAAAATTCTCTAAATGCTTCTTTTGCAGAATCTTCGTCATTGGGAAGATGCTCTCGCATCTTATTTTTTATTTTTTCCAAATCTCCCGTTTTATCGGCAAGCTGGAAAGGGTTTGTCTCAATCATGTCTACGCTGCGTTGGCGCAGATCTTCCAAAAGTTGGGTGACTTCAGGAGACCGTAAGCTTCTCAGCTTTGTTCTTAGGTTGGTTGCATCAATCTCCGCTGCCAATGCATTAACCTTATCCAAATATTGTTCGGTGTCTCGATAGGGTTGAATACCCTTGATTGGGTCATACCACTGGGTAATCGGAGGTAGGGGAACCTCTAAGGGGAAACCGGAAAAACTTAATGGACCGATGTCAAAACTTAATAATTGGACTTCCCCATGTAGCCAAAAATCTCGTAGAGGTAGGTAGGTTAAGTCAAACAAAACCAATAGGTAATTCAGCGAAGCCACAACTGCAACCGCTCGTTCCCACAAAAGGGCAAGACGAAATTTACGCTTACTTTTGCTTGGGGTCAATCGTTGGATGGATGACATATTTTTTAGCGCTAGACCAGCACCAAGTTTAGATATAACTACTTATAGCCAAACTTGGACTGATCAGAAGGGATTCACGTTGAGTGCTAACTAGAACTATCAATCCTATGGGTGATAGGGTTTTCTGTCAAACTACACAAACGTAGACACGTTCGCGGAGCGTTCTCGAAGAGTAGCGGCTTCCCGAAGGGTAACCCGCCTGCGCGGGTTCCCGTATCCTTTATTTTTTCATCCTTCTTTCGCAGCTAAATACCTCGTCCATAGCTAGTGCAGCGGGCGTAAAAATACTTGAGCAGC
>CAZNNK010000123.1:0-10845 GCA_964574085.1 uncultured Coleofasciculus sp. | reverse complement strand
AAATGGCTTTCCACCCTTGTGTGGTATACCATCTACACTCATGCAGCAAGCCCTACTTAGCGAATTGCTGCGGCTGGTGGCAGGACAAGTTTAGGCGTTCTTTTGACGCTAGAACCATTAGAGGACTTTTCGCCTTGACCTTGAGTCTCCTGAAGTAAAACCTCCCGAATTAACCGTGCCATCACCCGTTGGGCTAAACCGCCAGCAATTTTTTGTCCCATTTGTTGAGTTTCTGGCTTCATCAAGAGTTGAGGCACCAGGGGAGCGAGTTGGAAGGGATCGAAACCGGGTGTATCTTGCAGAATTTGCCAAATTCGTTTGATATGTTCCGCACTTTGCGGCAGTTCTACTACTTTGCCAGTGGATGCTGTTTTCTGCTGTAATCCCACTCGTTGGCGTAGAGACTCCGTAACATTATCGAAGGTTTGACGCCCAAACATATCGACAGCTTTGACAATTTCCTCGATTAATTGTTCCCGAATCAAAGCCCCCCGTTCTGAGAATAAAAATTCTAACGTTTGATTCAAAACTTTATTCAGATCGTAATCTTGGGAATTAGCGGCATTCCGCAATAAATTTTCCAGACGATTCCAGCGGAAATTACCATCTTTAACCAGTAAGTCTTTGAGAGAAGCGCGTAATTGAGGGGAAGAGTCGGTTAACAAACGCTTCGCGACATACGGATAAGCTTTGCTGAGAACCTTAAAGTTCGGATCAACATTAATCGCAATCCCTTCTAATGTGACCAAGGAACGAATAATTAGAGCATAATACGCTGGAACTCGAAATGGATATTCATACATCACTTCCGAAAGCTGATCCGTGATGCTCTTGAAATTGAGTTCGGCAACACTAGCCCCTAAGGCATTGCTAAACACATTGGCAAGGGCTGGAATAATTGGAGTTAGATCCGTATCTTCCGACAGAAACTCTAACTTCACATAGTCATGCGCCAAACCCGCGAAGTCCCGGTTGACTAAATGAACCACCGCCTCAATTAACCCATAGCGCTGATAGGGCTTGACTTCGCTCATCATTCCGAAATCCAGATACGCTAGCTTCCCTTCCGGTGTGGCTAATAAATTTCCTGGATGGGGATCAGCATGGAAAAATCCATGTTCCAACAACTGGCGTAGTGAACATTGTACGCCAACTTCAATTAAATACTTGGCGTCAATTCCTTGAGCTTGAATGGCTTCCAAATTCGTCAGTTTCGTGCCACTGACCCACTCCATGGTCAAGACACGCCGTCCTGTATACTGCCAGTAAATTTTGGGGATATAAATATCCTCAAGGTGACCGTAAAGGCTGGTGAAGCGTTCCGCATTACATCCTTCTTGGGTATAGTCCATTTCTTCAAAGATGCGGGTGCCAAACTCGTCCATGATGGCAACTAAGTCACTCCGCACCTGCTTGATATGGTTTTGTACCCACTGCGCTAGGCGGCGTAATATATAAACGTCTATGGCAATACGCTGTGCTAATCCCGGTCGCTGCACTTTTACAGCAACCGTTTCTCCCGTTTTGAGTTTCCCTTTGTACACTTGTCCGAGGGACGCAGCCGCGACGGGGGATGGGGTGAGTTCGGTATAAATTTTTTCCGGACGTGCGCCTAATTCTTCTTCAATGAACCGAAACGCGACTTCATTGGGAAAAGGTGGGAGTTGATCTTGGAGCAATGCCAACTCTTCTAGGAAAATGGGTGACACTAAGTCGGGTCGTGTGGAAAGTGCCTGTCCTACTTTAATGTATGCCGGTCCAAGTCTGGTTAAGAGTTCCCGTAACTGAATGGCTCGTCGCCGTTCGTTGACCTGTTGGCGACTCCGCACCCGATCCCACCAGAGTTTTACCGCAAAGGCAGCAGTCGGTACGGTGATCCTGAGTAGCCGTCCTAATACTTGAAGTGGCGCTCGTCCGTATTGGGCTTCAATTGCCACTGGATCATAGCGCAGTGTTTCCGTTGTGTTGACTGAGATCTCCTGTTGTCCCGCTGAGGTAGGGGACGGTGTCTGTTCATACTCGACCACAATTGAATCCCTGGGTGAGGATTCCACAGAAGGGTTGAGTTGAGCTATTGAATCTCGCTGGGGAGAGGATAGGGAATTTGTTTTAAGATTCATATTAATTCGGGATTCACCAACAGGAGCGACTCTGTAAAGAATTGTAACAAAAAATAATCAAAACATCACACCACTCAGTTTATCTTGATCAGGACGTAGGCATAAGCAACAAAATTGACTGACCTGGCAGGGTAGTATAACAAAGGGCAGAAGTTGGTTGGTGGTGCGTGGTCGTTTCAGCTTACTTATTTAGATGTTATGTTGCTATCGTTACGGATTCAAAACTTTGCCTTAATCGATCAACTGGAACTGGAATTTGCGGCGGGTCTGAACGTTTTAACGGGTGAAACGGGAGCAGGGAAGTCAATTATTCTAGATGCCATTGATGTGGCGTTGGGGGGAAAAGTCAGCCATCGTCTGATTCGCACGGGGGAAAAACGGGCATTGGTTGAGGCGACGTTTCGCATCGATGCGACGTTAATGGCTTGGTTGAGTGAACAGGAAATTGATTTACTGGATGAAGCGGATTTGGTCTGTAGTCGAGAGATTACAGCAAAACAGAACTCACTGCGATCGCGATCGCGAATTAATGGGATTTTGGTGAACCGTCGCTTGATGGAACAATTGCGCGATCGCTTGGTGGAAATTACGGCTCAAGGTCAAACAGTACAGCTTTTTGCCTCAACTCGCCAGCGGCGACTCCTGGACGTTTATGGCGGTTTCCCGATCAAACAACACCTTGATCAAGTGACTACGGCGTATCTGGCATCTCAGGAGGCTTGGCAAGCCCTGCAAAAACGGCGTCAGTCGGAACAGCAGCGCCTACAACGCCTCGATTGGCTAGAGTATCAAACTCAGGAACTGAGCGCCGCTGATCTGGCTGATCCCGATGAACTCACCGAACTCGAACAAGAGAGTCAACGGTTAACTCATGTCGTAGAACTCCAACAGCACAGTTATCAGGTCTATCAGTCGCTTTACCAAAATGATAGTGGGGCATTTGCCTGTGCCGATTTATTAGGGGAAGCCGAAACCACGTTGAGTGATATGGCGCAATACGACAGCCAGTTACAACCTATCCTAGAATTGGTCAGTGGTGCCTTAGCCCAGGTGGTGGAAGCTTCTCACCAAATTAATGCGTATGGGGATGGACTCGAAACTGATCCCGACCGTTTAGAAGAGGTGGAAGAACGCATCCGCGCCCTGAAACAAATTTGCCGGAAATATGGACCGACGTTAGCCGATGCGATCGCCCATTACGAAAAACTGACTTCAGAATTGGCTGAACTTCGGGGTAATGGTCAATCCTTGGATGAGTTGGAAAAAATCTACCGTCAATGTCAGGAAACCTTAACAGAATGGTGTAATCAGCTCACCCAGTTGCGTCGAGTCGCAGCCGAGGAACTGGAACAGCGACTGGTGGAACAACTGAAGCCTCTAGCTATGGAAAAAGTCCAGTTTCAGGTCGCGATCACACCCATCACGCCGACATCAACGGGTGCGGATCAAGTGATGTTTTATTTATCTCCCAACCCAGGGGAACCCCTGCAACCCTTAGCCGCAACAGCGTCGGGTGGGGAAATGAGCCGTTTTTTACTGGCATTGAAAGCCTGTTTATCTAATAGTGGTGATCCTGGTGTCACCTTAATTTTTGATGAAATTGACGCCGGAGTATCAGGGCGAGTCGCCAGTGCGATCGCGGAACGACTGCATCACCTGAGCCAGCAAAATCAAGTGTTGTGTGTGACGCACCAACCAATCATCGCCGCCATGGCAGATCGGCATTTCCGTGTCGATAAACAGGTGATCGATCAAACCCTCTTACCCCAAACCAGCCCGACTAATACGCTGGTTGATCAGGGAATGGCTGAAATTGACCTGCGTACCGTCATTCGCGTCAGTCGCCTGGATCATCATTCTCACCGCCAGGAAGAAATTGCCCAGCTAGCGGGTGGACAATCGGGTCAAGAAGCGATGACGTTTGCTGATTCGCTGTTGACCCAAGCCCGTCATTGGCGTCAGAATTAATGGAGATGGTTATTTGTCATTTGTTGATTGTTCATGGTTCATTGTTGATTGCCAATCTTCTCCCTCATCTTCCCCAGCTCCCCCAGCTTCCTCTGCTCCCCAGCTCCCTCATCTTGCCAGTAAAATAAACCTGAGTGGTAAAACTTTAACTGATAGAGTAATCTTATTCGTATGCCAGGAATGTTCTCTGACCCTAACGAGAAATATGACAGCTGCATTTTCACCCAGGTCTGCGGATCACAATGGAGATACCGTTGATATAACGCCAATCTATACTGACGACCAACGAGCGCATGAACATCAACCTGCCTCTGCTGGTGCCTTAGCGACTACAAATGGAACATTTACGGCGTTTCTTGCGCCCCTGACTCAAGACAGCTTCAAAGAAGTTGTCACGGGAGTGGAAAAGAAACTCGAAGTGGTTCATCAAACCCTGTCCATGCTTCTCGACAGCCAAGGGTTTGAGACAATTCTGCAGGAGATGCTCAATGCCATCACCTTGAAGACAGCAGAGCTTTTGGGTGCAGACCGGACAACGATATTTTTACTGGATGAAAATAAAAATGAATTATTTTCGATTGTCGCCGAGGGTGAGAATGAAAAAACCATAGAACTGCGGATTCCGGCTGATCAGGGAATTGCTGGGGAAGTGGCAACGTTTAAAAAGGTTGTCAATAATCCGTATGATTTCTTCGATGATCCGCGATCCGAAGGATCGAAAAAACTCTATAAGACAACCGGATACCGGACATATACCATGTTGACGCTTCCCTTACTCAATGAGAAGGGAGACTTAGTGGCGGTGGTTCAGCTCCTGAATAAGCTGAAGCCGGATCATGAGCCTGAGGATGATTTACCCTTAGAAGAAAAAATTGATAAACAAGGGTTTAGCGAAAACGACCAGAAACTTTTTGAAGAATTTGCCCCCTCCATCCGCCTGATTCTGGAGTCGTCCAAGTCATTTTACATGGCAACTCAGCAACAGCGAGCGGCGAATGCTTTGATGAAGGCGACTGAATCCCTGAGTAAGAGCAGTTTGGACTTGGAAGAAACGCTCAAGCGGGTGATGGATGAAGCCAAGGAGTTGATGAATGCCGATCGCTCGACTTTGTGGTTGATTGATCACGAACGCAATGATTTGTGGACGAAGATTCCTCAGGCTGGGGGTTCGATGAAAGAACTGCGGGTTCCCATCGGAGCGGGTTTTGCGGGTCGAGTGGGACTGACGGGTGAAATTCTCAATATCCCCTTTGACCTGTACAATCATCCCGATTCTGAGAAAGCCAGGGAAACTGATCGCAATACCGGATATCGCACCTGTAGCTTGCTGTGTATGCCAGTCTATAACGCCGATGGCGAGTTAATTGGCGTTACTCAGTTAGTGAATAAGAAGAAGAAAGGCGAGTTTCCCGCTTACGAACCGAATCCCGATAAAGAGGAACAAGACGCACCGGAATGCTGGAAGGCGAGTTTCGATCAAAGCGATATTGCTTTCATGGAAGCCTTTAATATCCAAGCGGGTGTGGCGCTGCAAAATGCGAAACTGTTCGCCACGGTGAAGCAGCAGGAGCAAATGCAGCGGGATATCCTTCGCAGTCTCACCAATGGTGTGATTTCGACAGACAAAGCGGGTAAAGTAATCGCGGCGAATGAAAGTGCCAAGCAACTGTTGGGCTTTAGTAAGGGAGATAGTATCGAAGGGCGATCGGTGTCCGATTTGGTCAAAATTAAAGAGAAAGAGGGCAGTTTTGCCAGCTTTGCCCAATTGTTACAAAGTGCCTTAGATGCTAGAAGTGAGAAAGACCGGAATCAGTACTACCCGGATCAGATATTGCTGACGCCCAGCGATGAAGAACATAGCGTGCATTTGTCGATTAACTCCATTGCCGATACCAGTGATCTGACCAATGTGTATGGGGCGCTGGTGGTGATGGATGACATCAGTGATGAAAAGCGCCTCAAGAGTACCATGTATCGGTACATGACTCAGGAATTGGCAGAAGAACTGCTGAAACTGGGTGATGCCAAAATGGGAGGCGATCGCAAAGAAGTTTCGGTGCTGTTTTCCGATATTCGCAGCTACACCTCTTTGACCGAAAAACTGCAAGCGGAAGAAGTGGTGGGGATGCTCAATGACTATTTTGAATCGATGGTCGAGGCAATCTTTAAGTATAAAGGCACCCTCGACAAATACATCGGTGATGCGATTATGGCGGTATTTGGATCGCCCTTACCCTTACCCGATCACGCCTGGAGAGCGGTACAAACGGCAGTGGAAATGCGCTACCGACTGGCAGATTTTAATGCCCGTCGTTTAGCCCAGAAAAAAGAAGAAATCCGCATTGGGATTGGGATTAACTCGGACAGCGTAATTAGCGGCAATATTGGTTCGAGTAAGCGGATGGAGTTCACCGCTATTGGCGATGGTGTCAACTTAGGCTCTCGCCTAGAAGGTGCCAGTAAGCAATATGGCTGTGACATTATCATTAGCGAATATACCTTTGCTCCCTGCCAGGATAGGATTTGGTATCGGGAACTCGATTGCATTCGGGTCAAAGGCAAGAATAAGCCTGTCAAGATTTACGAACTGGTGGGACTGCGTTCTGATCCCATTTCGGCTGAAAAAGAAGAAATTATCGAACATTACCACAAAGGGCGGGAGCATTATCTCAACCGCAAGTTTACCCGGGCGATGGGTGAATTTGGGATTATCATGGAAGAATTTGACAAAAATGACAAAGCTGCTGCGTTACACCTGAAACGGTGTCAGCATTTTCTCCAAGAACCCCCGCCAGATGACTGGGATGGGGCGTACACGATGACTGAGAAATAACTCAAGCCGCTAACCTTTCTTTGGGTGGGGTGGGCAATGCCCACCCTACTTATTTAGGGCTGGTTGCATTAACATAAAAAACTGTTGCCTGTTCCCTGTTCCCTGTTGCCTGTTCCCTCGCCTCACCACCGCCCTTATTCAGCAACCCCTATTTATCGTTAATCAGAGATTTATTTTTCAAGCCAGCGTAAGTCATAATAGATCCCAGTGTCTACTAATTCCGTATTGATGTTGGTTACAGTTCAGGGAAATTCTTGCTAGCGTTAAGGTGTTAGTTGTGGGTAATCAGATACGTGAAAGAGACTAGTGGAGAGTTAGCGCAAAACCATGCCCTTGAGCAAAGCGAAGGGTCAAAGCTCTCCGCCTTGTGGTCGCGTCTTAAACGCATTGGTAGTTTGACCTGGAGAAATCCAGCCTTGCTCACCAGTTTGGCGGTGACAGGGGTATTGCTGGGGACTCGCCAGTTAGCGCTTTTGCAGCCATTGGAGCTTTATGCCTATGATCGGTTGATGCAATTGCGACCGAGTTTACCCCCTGACCCACGCCTGTTGGTGGTTGAGGTAACCGAGGAGGATATTGAATCCCTAGAGCAGTGGCCCATGACCGATGCTCTGATGCATCAACTGCTTTCTCAGCTAGAGCAGCATCAACCCACGGTGATTGGTTTGGATATGTATCGGGATATTCCCATCCCTCCAGGTAACTCCCAATTAACCCAACTGTTTCAAAACAGCGATAATATCATCCCCATTTGTCGGTTGGGGAACGAAACCAAGCGCGGGACTCCCCCACCGGAAGCTGTACCTCAGGAGCGGGTTGGCTTTGCGGATTTAGCCATCGATGAAGGGGGTGTCGTGCGTCGGGCGTTATTGTTTCACAATGCTGAAATTCCTGAAGGTTGCAGCACCCGTCTTTCCTTTGGCTTTCAGTTAGCCCGCTATTACCTCGAACAAAAAGGCATCGAGCCACAAACGATTACCCAAGACGAACAAGAGTATCTTAAATGGGGAGATGTCGTTTTCAAACCCCTCAAGCCCAAGTCAGGAGGGTATCAACGGGCGGATGCGGGTGGCTATCAAATTTTGTTGAATTACCGCTCTGAGGACAAACTCGCCGATAGTGTCACCTTGACCGATGTTCTGGAAAATCGGGTTGATCCGAGCTTAGTCAAAGACCGCATCGTCCTGATTGGGATTTCTGATCCGGCAGAAAATGATCTGTTCTACACACCCTACAGTTCCGAAGGGGAAGTGCTGGAAAAAATGCCGGGAGTCGTGGTTCATGGTCAAATTGTCAGTCAACTGCTCAGTACAGTTCTGAATGGACGCCAGCTATTTTGGTTTATCCCTGAGTGGGGAGAAGTAGTCTGGATAGGGGTTTGGTCATTGGCGGGCGCTATCCTGATCTGCGTCACCCACAATATTCGGCAACTGCTGCTGGCTGAGACAGTAGCGATTGGTCTAGTGGGCGGTATATCCTTTATCGTGTTTCTGGAGGCAGGTTGGATACCCGTAATCACACCTATCTTGGGGCTGGTGATGTCATCGACAGGGGTTTTGGCTTACAGCGCCTACCAAAATCAGCAAGAACGTGCCCATTTTGCCCGTCTGCTCCAAGAACAGGAGAATAATCTTATCGCCCTTCAGGGCATGTTACAGGATAGCACCAGAGTTCCGCTAACCACTCAGGAGGACGAAGATGACGATAAGACGCTGATTGCAGACCAGCACGAGGTAACCCTGAGTGAAGAAACAGCGATTGCCCCATCGCCCCAACAAGGGAATGATTCAACGGCAATTTGGACACCTGACGCCGTTACCAGCCAACCCGCGCCCACGGTTAAACAATCGGACAATCCTAATCTTTTAGCCGGACGCTATAAAATCAATCGGGTGCTTGGTTCTGGGGGATTTGGTCTCACCTATTTAGCGGAAGATAGTCATAGACCAGGTAAACCCAAATGTGTGGTCAAGCATTTAAAACCAGCCCGTCGTGATGAACGATTTCTTGCCATTGCCAGACGCCTATTCCATACAGAAGCAGAAATCTTAGAAAAGTTGGGCAGACATGCTCAGATTCCCCAGTTACTGGCATATTTTGAGGAAAATCGGGAATTTTATCTGGTTGAAGAATATATTAAAGGAGATTCACTAAGCGACGAGCTACCTGTAGATAAACGTATGCCAGAGGAGCAAGTCATCACATTAATCCAAGGGCTTTTAGAAATTCTGGTATTTATCCATGACCACAATGTTATTCACCGAGATATCAAACCCAGCAACATTATTCGTCGCCAAACTGACGGTAACTTGGTGTTAATTGATTTTGGCGCAGTTAAACAGATTCAACCCCAACAAAAGCTGGATCAGGAACATGATGCCCAGGAACATCATACGGTAGCGGTGGGGACTCGGGGGTATGCACCGTCAGAACAATATGCCGGACATCCCACTCTGAGTAGCGATATTTATGCGGTTGGGGTGATTGGGATTCAAGCGCTGACAGGCATTCCGCCGCACCAGTTAGTCCTAGATTCAGAGACAGGCGAAATTAGCTGGCGTCATTTGGCAAATGTGAGTGACGAACTCGCTGAGATATTAGAAAAGATGGTGCGCTACTATTTTATGGATCGATATCAATCTGTGGCAAAAGTGTTAGAGGATTTACGTACCTTGTCACCTCAATCTTAGAGCGAATGCCACGTTTGTAGTTTGTAGTAAGGGCTTTAGCCTTTTATAAGGCTGTTAGACACCTAAACCTACTGCAATAATCTTGTCCTGATTCTCAAAGCCTTTCTTGCTGCCCTCTGCCTTGCCTCAACAACAAATATTAATACCACCCTACTTAATGCCCCGGTTTGGTTTTAACCTGAAGTTCTCCTCATGCAGGGAAGGGGAGATGAGAGAGATAAGAAACTCAAAACTCCACACTCCCCCCATTTCTCAGACTAAGAAGCCCAGAAGGGAACCTGAGCCAACTCCAGCTAGGCGTTAAAGCACTTTAGTGCTGACTACAAACAAAGTCCTATTTAACTCGGTCACACCGCCATCGTGCGTTAGCGTTCGCGGAGCGTTCCCGAAGGGTAGCGTAACGCACCTTTGCCACGATACTGAACAGTGGATTATCTTAAATTTAATCTTGACCACAATGTAAAGTGGTGAAACCCCAGTCGGGGCGGGTTTAGTCACATCTGGATGCAACCGAAAAGATAGGAGTTAAACCCGCCCCTACAGAAGCGTCAGATACTGTGAAACGTCAGCCCTCAATCCCATGTTCAAGTTACTCGCTCAACTCTGGCGTTGGCTGAAACGCTGGTTTATACGTCAACCGCCGCCTCCACCTCCACCGACTCAACCCAGTGATTTGGACTACGAGAATGTGGTTTTAGCGCTATTGGCAGAAGTGGCGCAGGGGAAAACTTGGGGACAGTTGCAGGCATTTTTGATTAATCGGAATGTGAATCAGCAACGGCTGGCGGCGTGGTTACAGGAATTTGGTCAGCGCTGGTTGGCACAGCCAGAGGTGCATCAGGAGTTGGCGCGGCGGTTGAGGCGGTTGGGAGAAATGGCACATGGAGAATTGGCAAGGGTGGCGCGGGAGTTGGCAGAGGGGTTGTTGGTTGTGCCGGAACCGGATAATTCTGTGATAACTGAATCGGCTATAGCGGGGGGGAATGAGCAAGGGGCGAGTTTGAGTGAGGTTGAGAAGTTGAATCAGCTATTGGCTGGTTTAAAGGGTTCTGGATATAATCAAGAGTCGGTTCCTGTCAGTAATTCTGCCATAGTTTCAGATGCAAAGTTTTGGTTTAACCAGGGCGTCACCTTGTCTGAGTTAGGAAGATATGAAGAGGCATTGGCACATTATGACCAGGCAATCTCTCTCCAACCTGACTTCTACCAAGCCTGGTGTAATCGGGGCGGTGTG